>JASBUF010000056.1 GCA_030148085.1 Methylophaga sp.
CGGCGATATCATCTCTGAAATTGCCGCCGCCGGTGAAGAGCAGACTTCTGGCATTGAGCAGGTGAATAAAGCGGTCACCCAAATGGACGAAATGACCCAGCAAAATGCGGCGCTGGTTGAAGAAGCTGCTGCGGCCAGTGAGTCTCTGGATGAGCAAGGTAAATCGCTGCAGCAAATGATGGCGTTCTTTAATACTGGCACCCAGCAAGCTGCGCCTCCTGCACCTCCACGTCAGGCTCGGCCTGCCCGACCTACTCAACAAGCGACACCGCAACGTGTGCGACCCGCCCCTCGTCCTGCATCAAGAGCGGCACAGCAAGATGATGAGTGGGATGAGTTCTAGGCCGAGATAAGGGCAGATTCGTCTGCCCTTCGCTTACATAAGGACAGGATACGGTGACGGGAAGGTTGGGCAGAGAATTCAGCTTTACGGACAAACATTTCAGCCGAATCAGAAAGTTTGTGACTGCGCATACCGGCATCGTGTTGACCGATGCCAAAAAGGATATGGTTTATGGCCGCTTGTCGAAGCGGATCCGTAATCAATTTGATGGCAGTTTCGATGCCTTTTGTAATGCTGTTGATGAGGGGGATAAAGCCGAGCAGGAATACCTGGTCAATGCCATTACCACCAATCTGACAGCGTTTTTCAGAGAAAACCACCATTTTGAGTATTTGCGGGATAAGCTCATCCCCGAGCTATTGAGGCAAAAACAGCAATCCAGAAAAATTCGTATCTGGTCTGCGGGCTGCTCTACCGGCGAAGAACCATACAGTCTCGCTATGACGCTTCGGGAGGCCATCCCCGGCATTGATAACTGGGATGTCAAAATCCTTGCTACCGATCTGGACGCCAACGTTGTCCAGCATGGTCAGGACGGGGTATACACTCGTGAACGCATTAGTGGTCTAGATGAAAGCCGGCAGAGGCGCTGGTTTCAGTTAGGTAAAGGCGAGAACGAAGGCCTGGTCAAGGTCAAACCTGAGCTGCAGCAACTGATTCACTTTAAACGCTTGAACCTGCTTCACGATTGGCCAATGAAAGGGCCGTTTGATGTTATCTTCTGCCGCAATGTAGTGATCTACTTTGACAAGCAGACACAATCCGAGCTGTTTGAACGTTATGCCAACATACTGACTCCCGGTGGCCACCTGTTTATCGGCCATTCAGAGTCGCTCTATAAAGTGAGTGAACGTTTTGCAGCATTGGGACATACCGTATACAGGCAACTGCCAAAATGATGTCTCATAACCCTCAGCAACCGACCGCGGCATCTGGCTTTGGGCATATCAACCGCTACTGGGACAGGCAAAATCAAGTCTGGGCCGCCAAAATCTTACCGGGGCAGTTGTACGTGACCGGTGCTCGCCAGGAAGTGATTTGTACCACACTGGGCTCGTGTGTCTCGGCCTGTATTCGTGACCCTAAAACCGGGATTGGTGGCATGAATCACTTTATGTTGCCGATCAAGGACGGTCATAGCAGCGAAGACTGGATGGATCAGGCGACCCGCTATGGTAGCTACGCCATGGAGCATCTCATTAACGAAATCATGAAAGCGGGCGGAAATCGAAATAATCTGGAAATGAAAGTAACCGGCGGCGCCCGCGTTATTCAGAGCATGTCCAATATGGTCGGGCAGCGTAATATTGATTTTGTACTCAATTACGCTGAGGTCGAGGGCATTACCGTTATTTCACAGGATCTGGGCGATATCTACCCACGAAAAGTCATGTATTACCCGACGACTGGCCGATTACGTGTTAAAAAACTGCGCTCTTTGCACAACGATACCTTGATTCAACGCGAAGAAAATTATGTCCACGAGTTGGAAGCTGGGCCGGTAGCTGGCGATGTTGAGCTTTTCTGAACAAGGATCAGTGATGAAAAAAATCAGTGTCATTGTAGTGGATGACTCGGCTCTGGTCAGAAAGCTGCTGACGGAAATATTAAATTCCGATCCCGGCATTGAGGTCGTGGCTACGGCGGCTGATCCGTTTCAGGCCAGAGAAAAAATCAAACAGTTTAACCCCGACGTCTTAACGCTGGATGTGGAAATGCCGCGCATGGATGGCGTGACTTTCTTACGCAATCTGATGCGTTTGCGGCCAATGCCGGTGGTGATGATTTCTACCATGACGGAAAATGGCGCCGAAGTGACGCTGGAGGCCCTGGAACTGGGTGCGTTTGATTATGTTGAAAAGCCCAAAATTGATCTGTCGCATTCGCTTGCTGACTATGCCGAAGTGATTATCGGCAAAGTCAAAGCTGCTGCCGGAGCTAAAGTCAGAGCGCTGGAAAACAGGCCGGCCATGAGAGTCGAACAACGGCTCACTGCAGATGCCGTATTAGCGAAACAGGCACCACGAACCACCAAGCTGGTCACTACTGAAAAAATCGTTGCGATTGGTGCTTCAACCGGAGGCACCGAAGCTATTAAAGATGTCTTGTGTGCGATGCCGGCCTCAGCACCCGGTATCGTCATCACCCAGCATATCCCTGCCGCCTTCAGTGCCGCTTTTGCCAAACGTGTTGACGGTTTGTCGGCAATGAGGGTCAGTCAGGCGGAAGATGGTGAACAAATTCTGCCGGGCCACGCCTATATCGCGCCGGGCGATAAACACCTGCTGGTTGAGCGCAGTGGTGCCCGTTATTACTGCCGTCTTAATGATGGGCCCCCGGTATCCAGGCATAAACCCTCAGTGGACGTGTTATTCCGATCGGTGTCGCAGAATGTGGGGCCTAATGCGATCGGTGTCATGCTGACGGGCATGGGCGATGATGGTGCTCAGGGTATGCTGGAAATGAAGCAGTCTGGGGCTGATAATCTGGTTCAGGATGAAAAATCGAGCGTAGTGTGGGGCATGCCCGGCGCCGCGTTTAAGTTAGGCGCGGCGGAGAGAGCGGTGCCGCTCTCAAAAATAGCTGAAGAAATTCTGGCATTGTGCCGATAAACCTTATGGACTGACAGGAATAAGCAGGCAATGGATATGAAAACAACGAAACGAGTATTGGTGATCACATCCTCTGTATTACTTGCCGGGATAAGCTTCTGGCTTTCAGGTTGGATTCCTGCCGTGTTGCTGTTAGTGGCTGTTGCTGTCGTTTACTGGGCTGCTTTACCTGAAGATATTGAAGTCCCAGACAGTGCTGATATTACTGATCCGGCTCTGGCTTATGAAGTGGAACAACTGAGCAAGGAAACCCTTACCACTCTGGGGCAGCAGCTTCAGCATATCGGAGATGAAAACCGACAGATAGCGAGCTTAATCAGTAATGCCATCGGCAAACTCACAGATAGTTTTCAGGGCATGAATGAGCAGACTGAGTCAGAAGATCAGATGCTACACAGCCTGATTGATGCTGATGAGCAAGGTCAGAGTTTTTCTGAGTTCATCAACGAGACTGAGTCAGTAATGAGCTATCTGGTGGAGATGGTGCTCAAAACCAGCCATGAAAGCGAAAAGGTCATGGAAAAGCTCGATACCATGGGGCAGAGCGTAAATGGTGTTATTTCCTTGCTGGATGATGTTAAGGAAATTGCCTCGCAAACCAATCTGCTCGCCTTAAATGCGGCAATTGAGGCCGCGCGTGCCGGTGAAGCCGGGCGAGGTTTTGCGGTGGTTGCCGATGAGGTCCGCAAATTGTCACAAAAATCCGATGTATTCAGTGATGAAATCAGCGATATCACTACCAGCGTAAAATCCACCTTGGAAGATGCGAAGAAAAAAGTCTCGGAGGTCATCACCGCTGACACCAACATGGCGCTGAGCAGTAAAAACAAAGTGGGCGAAATTTCCGATCGCATGAAACAGCTCAATGATAAGACTCAGCGCGTGATAAACAGCACCGGGCAGATTAGTCATTCCATCTCATCGCTGGTCAACCAGGCCATCACCTCATTGCAGTTTGAGGATATGTGCAGACAATTGAGCGACCATATCGATCGACGTCTGGGAACGGCAAACGAACTGACGCAGTTGATTCAAACGCTGCAGCAGGCACAGTCTGGGGACTTGGTCCAATGCAGACAGATGCTCGATAACGTCAAACTGTCTACCGATGAGTTACGCCCACGGATTGCCGCGACAGATCATAAATCCGTCACGCAACAAAGCCTAGACACAGGTGATGTTGAATTATTTTAGAAGCACTTGCATGGCATAGCGTTTGCAATGTCTCCTCTGAGATTAATTGGTCTGCAAGACCTTAGCAGGAGGCCTTATGCCACAAGCGCTTATTATTCAGACTGAGTCGGTAGTATCGACGAGCAGCAAACATGCCCCGAAAGCGCAAGCTTCTGCGGACAGTGAGGCATTTTCAGCCGAGTTGGATAAACAGGTTAAACAGGCCGACCTCAGCCGACCTCAGACAGATAAAGCGCAGGCGGCAAACACGGCAGAAACGGATAAGGATATTGCCGCTGACGGCAATAAATTGCCGACCGAGACAACCGAAGAAGAAGCGCCGACTGAGGTAACAGCAGAAGACGCTCCGACTGAGACAACAGCGAAAGACGTCAACACTTCCGCGTCCCACAGCGATGCGCCCGAGAGTAATGAATCGGCCTCGTCGGAACAGTCTGAGTCGGTTGAAGAGCCGGCATCAGTCGTCGACGTTGCAGATGATGCAGTCGTCAACACGGTAACGTCACCAGTACAGGCACAGGAAAGCACTCAGACACCCACTACGTCAGACAAACCCATCCGAGCCCAGGTGAGCGTCAGCCAGAACGCTGTCGATCATGCCAAAGCGGCTCCGGTCGAGATGACGGCAAAAGCGCACCCCAAGCAGTCCGTTGAAGTTAATACCGAAGAGTCTGCTGACAAGCTTGTAGCGGATAATGAGAAAACGGTTTCCAGGGCGCTTAAGGCTGAAGCTGCGATATCCGCGCTAAGTAGCAAGGCGGCTGAAGTGAGCACTACTGACAAGCCAGCAACGCCTAATCTGGCTGCCGCGCTCAAACAAGGCGCGGAGGATGACACGAAGGCTCCCAAAATTCGTGCTGATATTCTGGAGGCTTTGCAACGGCAGCAACCCAAACAAGAAGTTGGGATTAATCTGCGTAACCAGATTGCCAGTCAGATGAGTGCCAAAGTGGATACGTCGCCTGCGACACTGCCATCGATGCCAACCGAGAGCAACAGCTCATCGGTTACTACACTGGTAGCAGGCAGTGTTTTGACATCAAGTGGACAAAGTTCTGCACAGCTTAATGCGCTGAGCCCCACCGTGCTGAGTTTGCCAATACAACCCGGTATACAGAATCCAGCCTGGACGAAGGTGATGAGTAGTCGCGTGGTGTGGATGGCGAAAGAAGGGCTGCAACAGGCCCAGCTGAGGATGAACCCAGCGAATCTGGGTCCGGTTGAAGTCAAACTGCATGTACAAAACGATCAAGCCAGTGTAACGTTTCTGGCTCAGCATTCGGCAACACGGGATGCGTTGGAACAGGCTCTGCCCCGACTACGTGAAAGTTTTGCTGAAAATGGCATGGAGCTGACCAATGCCCAAGTGGGGGAACAGCAACAACACCACCGGGAACAGTCAGAACAGACAAGTGAATCGCTTTTTTTCACTCAAGCTGCCAGTCAGGAAGACGATATAGAAACTGAGGCTGTTGAAACAGTCAGCTCAGAGCAGACAACTGGCTTAAGTTTGTACGCCTGAGCAAGTTTATAAAAAGATTCAGATTCATCCGGGAGAGACCGACGTGTTTAAACTTGAAAACTTTTCACTAAGAAAAAGAATGTACCTTGTAGCAGGCATGGGTATTGTTGGCCTGATAGGCCTTGCCGTGTTGCAATGGTATTTGCTGGCCAGCGGTGTTGAAACGCCTACCTTGTTATCTGTTTTATTGACCTATGTCGTCGTTGGCAGTGGTTTCATTATGTACATGGCTCATGTTATCGGCCGCTTTGGTGATCGCCGTGCCGGCACGTTGGTTGAAGCCATTCAAAACATCAAAAAAGGTGATCTGACACAGAAAGTCGTCATTCCCGGTAAAAGCGACTTCAGCTGGATGGCCTTCGAGCTCGACAGTGCACGTAAAAATGTGGCGAATCTTGTTCATACATTAGTCGGCGGTGTTTCACAGTTGAATACGGCTACCCAAAATATGGAAGCCATCAGTAAGCAAACAGTCGATGGCGTACTCAAACAACAAGCTGAAACTACCCAGGTAGCCACGGCGATGAATGAGATGACTGCCTCAGTACAGGAAGTGGCGAGAACTGCTTCGGGCGCAGCCGAAGCTGCCCGTAATGCGGATAATGAAGCTAAAGCCGGTAAGCAGGTGGTGATGGAAACCATGGAAGCCATCGACTCGCTCGCCAATGAAGTGGAAAAAGCAGCGTCACAGCTAAGCAGTCTTGAATCAGATATCGGTAACATCGGCGCGATTGTTGATGTTATCCGTGGTATTACCGAGCAAACCAATCTGCTGGCATTGAATGCAGCGATTGAAGCGGCGCGTGCCGGTGAGCATGGTCGTGGTTTTGCTGTGGTGGCCGATGAAGTACGCACCTTGGCTGCCCGCACTCAGTCGTCTACCCATGAAATTGAAGAAATGGTTGAGCGTTTACAACAAGGCGCGCAGGTTGCCGTAAAAGTCATGAACGACAGTCGTGAACGCGCCCGTGATAGTGTGGACAAAGCTTCCAGTGCCGGTGCGGCGCTTGATACCATCACCGCAATGATTTCGACCATGGATGAAATGAGCGCACAGATTTCCAGTGCAGCGAATGAGCAGTCCTCGGTGGCGGAAGATATTAACCGCGGTATCGTCAATATCAGTCAGGTGGCGGAACACACTGCAGAAGGCGCGCGTGAATCGTCAGTCGCGGTTGAAACATTGAGTAGCTTGTCATCGCAATTGCAGGAAGCCGCCGGTAAGTTCAAGGTCTAGGCTGACAATCTGTTCTGAAATAAAAAAGCCCGCATTGAGCGGGCTTTTTTGTTGGTGGATTAAAGCAGACTGGCTTCAATATCCAATAAAGCCTGCATCGGATTAGGGGCAGCCGTTATCGGTCGACCGATTACAAGATAATCACTGCCGGCGCTCAGGGCTTCTTTCGGTGTCATCGTACGGTGCTGATCACCGCGGTCGCTGCCAGCAGGGCGAATACCCGGGGTAATTAACTGGAAGTCTGCACCCAAGGCTTGTTTTAGCGCACTCGCTTCCTGTGCTGAACAGACCACACCATCCAAACCACTTTCTTTCGCCATGCCAGCTAGTCTGACTACAGTATCGGTCATCGCACCAGTCAGACCAATCTGATCAAAAGTGGCTTGATCCATACTGGTCAGCAAGGTCACGCCAATCAGCAAGGGTGCGTCACCTTCTTGACCTATCGCATCACGCGCTGCCTGCATCATTGCGCTGCCGCCCAGCGTGTGTACATTCATCATCCATACACCGAGATCGGCTGCTGCAGCACAGGCTCGGCCCACGGTATGTGGAATATCGTGGTATTTCAGATCCAGAAACACATCAAAGTCTCGTGACACCAGCGCTTTTACCACGTCAGGACCTGAGCGGGTAAACAGCTCTTTGCCGACTTTCACGCGGGCGCGCTGTGGATCCAATTGATCGGCCAGTTGTAGGGCGGATTGGGCATCCGGGTAATCCAGTGCGACGATGATTTTTGGGTCAGACATGCATGGCTCCATAAAGATTATTGAGCGTGATCTTAGCGCAACGTCGTCGATGTTGCGTCGTTTTCAGTGTTTCAGCAGAGAAAATGGTATCCTGTGCGGCGTTTTTCTCGGATTTAAAACTATGAAGTTTGATCTACTTGCGCAGGATGGTTTTGCCCGTCGAGGTCGCCTGACCTTTGAGCGTGGTACTGTTGAAACCCCCGCGTTTATGCCGGTCGGCACCTATGGCTCGGTCAAGTCAATGACACCGGAAGATGTCAAAGACACCGGCGCACAAATTCTGCTGGGTAATACTTTCCATCTTATGTTGCGTCCTGGCACCGAGATTATTTCGGCGCATGGCGATTTGCATGATTTTATGCGCTGGCAGGGGCCGATTCTGACCGACTCAGGCGGTTTTCAAGTATTCAGCTTGGGGGATTTGCGCAAGATTACCGAGCAGGGCGTGCATTTCCGTTCACCGGTCAACGGCGACAAAGTCTTTATGGGACCGGAAGAATCGATGGCGGTACAGCGCGCGCTGGGCAGTGATATCGTGATGATCTTTGACGAGTGCACGCCGTATCCAGCCGATGAAAAAACGGCTGCTGAGTCGATGCGTCTGTCCTTGCGTTGGGCGAAACGCAGTAAAGAAGCGCACGGCGATAATCCATCAGCCTTGTTCGGTATTGTTCAGGGCGGTATGCATGAAAGCCTGCGTGATGAATCGCTGGCCGGACTCACTGAGATTGGCTTTGATGGCTATGCCATAGGCGGTTTGTCAGTGGGCGAACCAAAAGAAGATATGCTGCGAATTCTGGACCATTTAGCCGACAAAATGCCGGCCGATAAACCGCATTATCTGATGGGGGTGGGGCGTCCGGAGGATCTGCTGGAAGGTGTACTGCGCGGCGTCGATATGTTTGACTGCGTGATGCCGACCCGCAATGCCCGCAATGGCCACCTGTTTGTCCATGAAGGCGTCATCAAAATCCGTAATAGCCGCTTCAAAACGGACACTGGGCCTTTGGATCCCTATTGCGATTGTTACACCTGCCGCAACTATAGCCGTGCCTATCTACATCATTTAGATCGCACCGGTGAAATGCTCGGACCGCGCCTGAATACCATTCACAATCTGTACTACTATCAGAAGCTAATGCGTGAAATTCGCACGGCGATTGAAAACGGTGAGTTACAGCAATTCCGTGAACAATTTTATGCCCTGCGTGCAACGCAGCCGGACTGATCGTGGTCTCTGCTATCGGTGCCGGGCTTGCTATGGCATAATCGGTTTCTTTTTTTATATCCAACTTGAGGGTTGACGATGGACTTTTTCATTTCTCCTGCCTTTGCTGAAGCGGGCAGCGCAGCGGCTGCATCTCCAGGCCTGCTGGACTTTGCCTTTCCTATCATTTTGCTGGTGCTGTTCTATGTGATGCTGATTCGTCCTCAGCAAAAACGTGCCAAGGAACATCGCGCGATGCAAACTGCCCTGTCAAAAGGTGATGAAGTCGTAACCGATGGCGGCATCATGGGCAAAATCCTTGAAATTAACGATAACGCCATCACCGTGCAGATTGCTGACAACGTTGACGTTAAAGTACGTCGTGAGTCGATCAACGCAGTTCTGCCTAAAGGCACGCTGAAAAAACTCTAATTGAAAGCCAGAAAACGGTTTAAAGACTAGGAATTCATAATGAACCGATATCCACTGTGGAAGAACCTTTTGGTTCTTATCGTCCTGATGGTTGCCACTGTTTATGCCATGCCTAACCTGTTTGGTGATGACCCGGCAGTACAGATTTCAGCAGGTCGGACGGCCACAGTGGATCTGGACCTGGTCAATCAAGCTGAAACTGCGCTGAAAGACGCGGGTATTGAGCTTAAAGGTGCTGAGCTGGGTGAAGACAAACTGCTGATTCGTCTGACCTCGCCGGGTGAACAACTGCGAGCGAAAGATATCCTCAGTCAGACCTTCCCAGAAGATTTTATTATTGCACTCAACCTGGCACCGACAACACCGAGCTGGCTGGCCTCATTAGGCGCTGAGCCGATGAATCTGGGGCTGGACTTACGCGGCGGTGTGCACTTCCTGATGGAAGTCGACATGGACGCGGCGGTGAAACAGGCTTTGGAAAGCTATGCCAGTGATCTGCGTTTGAGTCTGCGTGACGAAAAGATTCGTTACAAGCAAATCAAGACCGATATGCAGCAACTGATTGTAGTCTTCCGTAATGAGGCCGATCGTGATGCTGCAGCCAGCCTGATCAGTCGTGAGATGGATGCCTTGCAGGTGGAAAACAGTGAAGACACCACTGACCCTGCACTGGTCATGCAACTGACCGAAGTCAATCTGCGTGAAACCAAGAACCTGGCCTTACAACAAAATATCACCACCCTGCGTAATCGTATTAACGAGCTGGGTGTTGCCGAACCAACGGTTCAGCAGCAAGGTGAGAACCGCATTGTGGTGCAATTACCGGGTGTGCAGGATACCGCTCAGGCGAAGAAAATCCTCGGTGCAACTGCTACCCTGGAATTCCGTCTGGTCGATTTTGAAAGCGATGTTCAGGATGCAGTAAACGGCCGTGTGCCGCCTAATTCTGAGCTGTTCTACCACCGTGATGGTCGTCCCTACCTATTGAACAAACGGGTCATGCTGACCGGTGAGCATGTGATCAATGCTCAGTCGACCCTGGATCCACAAAGCGGTTCACCAGCCGTATCGGTCACCTTGGATGGTAAAGGGGCTCGCGCATTCAGTAACGTCACCCGTGACAATATCGGTAACCCGATGGCGGTGGTGTTTATCGAGTCGAAGACCGAAACCCGTGAAGTGAATGGTGAATTGGTAAAAGTCCGTCGTCAGGTGCCGGAAATTATCAATGTCGCGACGATTCGTGATCAGTTAAGTAAGAAGTTTCAGATCACTGGTCTGGACAGCACTAATGAAGCCCGCGATCTGGCCTTGCTGCTGCGCGCCGGTGCGTTGGCTGCGCCAATTGAAATTGTTGAAGAACGTACCGTTGGCCCAAGCCTCGGTCAGGACAATATCGATCAGGGCTTTGCCTCCGTAATGATTGGCTTTGCGTTTGTTCTGGTATTTATGCTGCTGTGGTATCGCGTGTTCGGCTTTGTCGCCAATCTGGCGCTGGCCAGTAACCTGATCTTTATTGTTGCCTTGCTGTCGATGTTGCAGGCCACACTGACCTTGCCCGGTATTGCCGGTATCGTTTTGACAGTCGGTATGGCAGTGGATGCGAATGTACTGATTTTCGAGCGCATTCGTGAGGAATTGCGCATTGGTAATAGTCCGCAGTCGAGTATTAGTGCGGGTTATGGTAAAGCCTTCTCCACCATTGCTGATGCCAACATTACAACCCTGATTGCCGCCATCGTTTTATTTGGTTTTGGTACCGGCTCCATCAAAGGGTTTGCGGTTACCTTGTCTCTGGGCATCCTGACCTCGATGTTTACCGCGATTATGGGCACACGCGCCGTGATTAATCTTATCTACGGCAAACAGCACAAACCCAAGCTGTCAATTTAGGATTAGCAGACATGCAGTTTTTAAGTAACGAAACCAATATCCAGTTCATGTCGAAACGTCATCTGGCGGCGGCGTTTTCCATTATTTTGGTGATTGCCTCATTGTCCTCATTGGTGATGCAAGGACTGAACTTCGGTATCGACTTTACTGGCGGTACCATGATCGAGTTGGGCTATGAGGAAGAAGCTAATCTGAACGAAATTCGTGAGGAGTTAGCCTCGGGTGGATACCCGGATGCGACTGTGCAGAACTTCGGGTCAATCTATGATGTGCTGATTCGCCTGCCGATTATTGAAACGCAGAATATGGCGGAACTCAGTAATGAGGTGGTTGCTACGCTGCAGTCACAGCATGAAACAACGATTGATGTGCGCCGTGTTGAGTTTGTCGGTCCGCAGGTGGGTGAAGAACTGACCGAGCAGGGTGGTCTGGCCATGCTGTACGCACTGATTGGTATTCTGATTTATGTGTCTCTACGTTTTGAATATCGCTTCGCGATTGGCTCGGTGGTCGCGCTGGTGCATGACGTGATTATTACCTTGGGCTTTTTCTCGTTGACCCGGATTGAGTTCGATCTGACAGTGTTGGCGGCGATACTCGCGATTATTGGTTACTCGCTCAATGACACCATCGTGGTATTTGACCGCATCCGTGAAACCTTCCTGCGTTTGCGCAAAGGCAGTTCTGAGGAAATCGTTAATGCGGCGCTCAATGACACCTTGAGCCGGACCTTGATGACTTCATTAACCACCTTACTGGTTGTGGTTGCCTTGTTCATGTTCGGCGGTGAAGTGATTCATGCGTTCTCCATCGCGTTGTTGCTAGGTATTGTTATCGGTACTTATTCATCGATTTACATTGCCAGTAATACCATTCTGGCGTTGGGGGTCAGTAAGGAAGATTTGCTGCCACCGGTGAAAGAGGATGATGGAAACATCAATCCTGACGGTAGCCAGGTGTAGAACACCAGATAGAAAAAAGCCCGCATCAGCGGGCTTTTTTATGAGTGGAAATAGCGATCTTCAAATCTGAGTGATCGCCTGATGGGTGTCGTCTGGCTATTAGTACGACGTGAGTCTAGCGAGATCACATTGGCACTTCTTTCTGCCAGTTCACGCTGCGCTGCTTCTTCGACTGTTTCTACGCTCAGAATACGTAGTCCGTTACCAACGTAGTGATGGCCGATAAAGTGACTTAGCTCTGCCATTCCTTCCAGCGCCATCTGCAGATCGAGTTCAAGAGATTTATGCTTCATGTACCAATACCTGTCCAGTTACTTTAGCTATCGGCCAAAGCGGGCAGCACTTGAGTAATTTAACTTAATCAGAGCTAAGGAAAGTTGAGCATAAGTAACGGAAGCAGTCTCTGAGCGCTGACAGTGCCGGCATGCATTAGTGTGGAAAGCATGGTGAACAATGATCTGGCAGAGACGGACTAAGCCATGAGGAAATGCTTTGTTCCCGTCATGCGACGGGGTATCATGCCTGCATGATTTTGTTGCAGCGTTTTTTTCAAATTTGCCTGTTCAAGGCTGGCCCGGCTGATTTGCCGGCATCGCTTTGGTTACTCAAACTGATTGGTCTGGTGTATTTCGCTGTCGGAGTATTGGTCAGTCATGTTGATCATCCCTGGCAGGCAAGTTTAGTCGCCAGCCTAGCCGATACCCTTTTACTACTTGTGGTCTGCTGGGTTGCCGTCTATCTTAAAGGCGTGCGGAGTCGCTTTATTCAGACGGCCACCGCGATGGCAGGTACCGGCGCGATTATGGGCCTGGTCGGCTTACCGGTATTTATGCTGTTTCGTGAGGTGGAATCATCGGGCCAGCTCACCAGTCTGGTGTTATTACTGGTACTGATATTGATGTTCTGGAGTCTGTTTATTACCGCGCATATTTTTCGTATGGCATTGGAAATACGGCCTGGCTCTGCAGCCATCCTGACCGTGGCCTATATCATCCTATCCTTATTCGTGGTCGGACTCAGTATGTCGGGAGTGGCTTGATGCATATTCATATTCTTGGAATCTGCGGTACCTTTATGGGCGGCCTTGCCCTGTTGGCGCGTGAACTAGGCATCACCGTGACCGGCAGTGATGCCAATGTCTATCCGCCGATGAGTGATCAATTGGCGGCGGCGGGTATCGAACTGACCGAAGGTTATGACCCATCTCAACTCGATCCAGCACCAGACTTGGTGGTGATGGGTAACGCAATGAGTCGTGGCAACCCGGCCGTCGAGTATGTGCTGAATAAAGGCCTGCCTTATGTGTCGGGGCCGCAATGGCTGTCTGAACATGTTTTACGTGGCCGTTGGGTGTTGGCGGTGTCCGGCACGCATGGTAAAACCACGACCAGCAGCTTGCTGGCCTGGATCCTCGAGCATGCTGGCATGTCACCCGGCTTTTTGATTGGCGGTGTACCCGATAACTTTGGTGAAACCGCCCGTCTTGGCAATACGCCATTCTTTGTTATCGAAGCCGATGAATATGACACGGCGTTTTTCGATAAGCGGTCCAAATTCGTCCATTACCAGCCACGCACCTTGGTGGTGAATAATCTGGAATTCGACCATGCCGATATTTTTGATGACCTTGCTGCAATTATTCGCCAGTTTCATCATTTTGTCCGGAGTGTGCCATACCAAGGAATGATTGTTGCAAATGGAAATGACCAAAATCTGGATCAAGTGTTGAAGATGGGTTGCTGGACCCCGGTTGAACGGTTTGGTACTCAGGCAGAGTGGTGTACGGTTATCCATGAAGGGAGCGTTTCAGAGGTATTCTTCAGGAACGAATTACAAG
>JASBUF010000009.1 GCA_030148085.1 Methylophaga sp.
CAATGCAGTCTGCCTTACTGGCATCAACCCTGCCAAGCCCACTCAAATACAATCCGGCAAGACCCGCAGCACATCTCCAGGAAAGAGCGTACTGGAATCTCGAACAGCAAAAAAAGCTGGGCGGTACAGCCTGGTTAGCCCCCTTGTCTGACTAAAGCCTGATGACAATCGTCATGCTTGTACCCCCTCAAATCACGGGGGTGCAGCTTTGACGAGTTTTGCTAGACTCCAGTGACAGTGTGCTTGGACAACGTCATGATAGAAATGGCTTGAGAGCTGCACAGGGGGGAGAGTCATGATAGTGATGGAGGGTGGCTCTTAAAAACAGGCTTAAAACGGAATGCTGCCAGGCTCGGGTCAGGACGACGCAGCCCTATTGTTATGTGCCGAACGCGAATCTTCAGCTCTGGCTGTTGCTTTTTCTTAGCCTTCTTCTGGTCTGGTCTGCTGACAGCAGATACGGTCGTCTTACAACTTCCCTGGTTTCACCAATTTCAATTTGCCGGTTATTACGCCGCGCAAGCTCAAGGCTATTACGAACAGGAAGGGCTCGAGGTCGAAATCCGTGCGGGTATGGATGATAACGGCTATACCCAGAACCCGGTTGAAGAAGTGGTTTTCCAACGTGCTCAGTTCGGGGTTACCCGCAGTGATCTCCTCGTTCATCACGCCCGTGGTTTACCTGTAGTGATGTTAGCCACCGTTATGCAACGCACGCCTGCTGCGTTTATCACCCTAGATCGCTATCACATCAAACGTCTGGAAGATATCAGTGATAAACCGGTTTCGCTGCCGCTTATTGCTGATAAGCCAGACACGGTAATAGACATTGAAGCGGTTGCCGCTTTGGCACGTGCCGGTGTGGCGGTGTCACAGATGAATAACCGGGTTGAGAACTGGGATCTGGACGCATTAGTTCAGGGAAAAATTCAGGTGACATTCGGTTTCGCCACTGATGAACCATACATTCTCAAGCAACGCGGACAGACACCTCATGTCATTTCACCGATGGACTACGAGATCGATCTCTATGGTGATCTTCTGTTTACCAGTGAATCGACATTACGCACCGATCCTGATTTGGTCGAACGCTTCCGCCGTGCCTCTTTGAAAGGCTGGGACTATGCGCTCAAACACCCGGAAGAGCTTGCACTCTACATCCTTAAAACCTATCCATTACGCAGTGACGAGTATGATCTCGCTTTTTTGTTACATGAGGCTGAGGCATTACGCGACTACATACAGCCAGACTTGGTCGAACTTGGCTATAGTAACCCAGCGCGCTGGAAGCGGATTATTAACGTCTATCGTGAAATCGGTATTACCGACCCCATTAACCTAGATCGTTTTATCTACCAACCCGCCGATAATAACAATCTCGCGAATTGGAGCGGGCTTATTCTAAGTGTCATTATCGCGATGCTGATCATTATCGGCTGGCTTATCAGAGCGCGTTTGCATCTGGTGAAAAAAGTGCAGCACAGTGAACAACGGGAATCGCAATTGCGTTTACAGGCCGAGACGGACCCGCTCACAGGATTAGTCAATCGACGTCGCTTCAGTCTGGAACTCGATGTCTGTTACTTACGGGCGAAGCAGACAAAGTCACCTTTAGCCATGCTGATGCTGGATGTGGATCACTTCAAAAACATTAATGATGAATATGGTCATCTCGCCGGTGATGCTGTGCTGTGTTCTTTGGCTAGACTGTGTGAGGGTGTGATACGCGAAACCGATGTCTTATGCCGCTATGGTGGAGAAGAATTTGCGTTCTTACTGCCGGATTCTTCACAGGAGCAGGCTATGGAAGTGGCAAAGCGGTTGATGAAGGCGATACGCGGCGATCATATTCAATGGGAACATCACACACTGCGTTATACCGTCAGTATCGGAATTGCAGAATTAAAACGTACAGATAATGAAGGGATTGATCTGCTGCGTCGTACTGATCGCCACCTCTATCAGGCCAAAGCGGACGGCCGCGACACCATCTCCATCGATGCAATGGTAAAAGCGCCCGGCTAAGCCTGGTTCTGCTTTCCAGCATTTTCTATAGGTCAGAGCTACTACTTTGTGGGAATTCCGTTTTCTGCGCTGGCAGGGGATGATCATTTTTGCTTGTGAGCGTTCGGCAACAGGCATAAAATTGCGCCACTTTCTATTTTTTCGGAGTACAACAATGTCAGAACCCGTATGGTTTAAAACCGGTGAAGCCACGGTCTTCGCCAGCGATGATCAAGGCACCGACGCGATGCCGGAAATTCTGATTGGCAGCGTGAAAGGCCCAGCTGGTCATGCGTTTGCCAATCTGATGGGGCAAACAGAAGGCCACACACGCATGTTTGCCATTCGTGCTACAAACCAGCAGGTGAAACCTGCAACCATTATGGTGCCAAAAGCCACGATTAAATCCAGTGCCTATGTTGAGCTACTGGGTGGTCCGGTGCAATCTGCGATAGCCGATGCTGTTCTGGATAGTGTGATTGAAGGTGTTATCCCGAAAGAACATGCCGATGAGCTTTGCATTATCGCAATGGTTTGGATTTTGCCTGATCTTGCAAAAGAAGAAGATATTGATCGTAAAGACTTATACCGCACCAACTATGAAGCGATGAAACTGGCTATCAAACGTGCCATGTCTGGTTCACCAAGCATTGATGAACTGATTGCTAACCGCAATACGATCCACCATGAAATGTACAATCCTGAAACCGGTGAATCACTCTGGTAGTGATTGACTGTACCGTTTCAACAACAAGCCAGACACATTGTCTGGCTTGTTTGTTTATAGCGTCAGAATTACCATCGTCTTAACTGGTTTTTTAATAAAATCAGGGCTATAGTGATGAATACAAGGACTGTCTGAAAACATCATGAAAGTACTGATTGTCGATGATTCTGAAATCGACACATTATTGTGTCAGAAAATAGTCGAATCACTCGGCTACACTCCTATTGCTGTGTCTACAGCAGATGAAGCCTTTGACATTATCGAACAAGCCGGCTCACCCGATATCATTATCGCGGACTGGTTTATGCCCAACACCACGGGCATAGAGCTGTGCCAAAAAGTGCGTGATGCTGATTTATTGGTTGAACCTTTCATCTTGATGATGACATCGAATAATGATCGTTATGCCGAGGCAGAAGCCTTAAACGCCGGTGCGGATGATTTCATTTCCAAACCTGTTAATAAGATCGATATGGAAGCCAAATTAAAGCTTGGCCGCCGACTTATTCGCACACAACTGGAACTGCTCGTCGCCAACCAACGTTTGAGCGAAAAGCTGCAGTTTGATGATGTTACAGGCATTTTGAACCGGCAATCCGGTCTTAGGGCGATAACAGCAGCGTTATCGCGGCTATCCCGTCAGAAAAAAAATCAAGGCCTACTAGTTCACTGCCATATTCACTTTAATCTCGACAGTGAAAATCGCTTTAAGCATGACTTTATCGATAAGGTTTATTTTGACCTGGCGAGAGATTTAACGCAGTTGCTCAGGCAGAGCGATGTGATGGTACGTTTTCGTGATGATGAATTTCTGTTCTTCATGGAGAGTGTGGCGGACAGCCATCATGTTCTGTTGAACCGGCTAGAGAAAGCAATCAGAAAACGCGCAGTCAATAAACATGACGGTACACTGGAATTGTCAGCGTCAATTGCTGGCCTGGTTATCCAGCCTGAACAAGGTCTGATAGCGGTCGATGAGTTATTGCTACAGACAGAAAATGTGCTTAACGAGCTACATAACACTGGCACAGAAAGTCGCCTGGTTCATTTAAGTCATCATTCACAGGGACAGATTCTGAGTCTGGCAGACTACCGTCGCGTGCAAGCAAAAAACTGATTGGTGCTGTGATTAGCACCAACTCCAAACAGGTTTCGATTCCTTTGGCTGTTCGCTTCACAGCTAGGCATTTTATGGGTAATTTTGCTGTTTTGGCACACTCTGAGTGGCTGACATATTGAGAATTTAACTGTCCATGAATAATATAAAGTTCGAATAGAGTCTTTACGGTATCTGCCATGGAAGCACCCAAAATACCTGCTGATGAGGCTGCACGATTAGAAGCACTTTACAATACAGATCTGTTGGATACGGATCGTGAGCCGATCTTTGACAACCTGACGGAACTGGTTGCTGATGTGTTTAATGTTCCGGTTGTCGCTATTTCCTTAGTTGATAAATCACGTCAATGGTTTAAATCAATTCAAGGTCTCGATGTGTGTGAGACCTCACGAGAAGTCTCCTTTTGTGGTCACGTTGTGCACGATCAGCAATCAATAGTCGTAGAAAATGCGCGGAAGGACCTGCGCTTTTTTGATAATCCCTTAGTTGAAGGTGGGCCACATATCGTTTTTTATGCCGGTGCGCCCATACATTACCAGCAGGATGGTGAGCGCCATATCATTGGCACTCTTTGCATCATCGATTACCAGGAACGCCCGTTCAATGATAAAGACCTGCAACGCCTTAAAGCGTTTGCTTATGAAGTTGAATTACTGGTGGCGATACGAATGGGGGCTGAGAAAGAGGCGACGGCAAATCTGGCGAAATCCTCTTTTTTGGCGAATATGACTCATGAGCTGAGAACCCCCATGTCCGGCGTTATTGGTATTTTAGACATCCTCAAGCATGGGAGTCTGACAGCAGAGCAAAGGCATCACGTTGACCTTGCCAGTAAGAGTGCAGGGCAAATGTTGTCAGTGATTAACGATATTCTCGATTTCTCCAAAATAGAGGCAGGCAAGGTCGAGCTTCAATCATCGGTATTTAATCCTAAACAACTCATCAAAGACCTCGTTGACACGTATGACATTCGCACAGGGCAATCCAAACATTTTGAACTGTTCTGTGACTGGAGTGATACGGTCTATGTTGAGGGTGATCCCATGCGTCTGCGTCAGATACTGTTCAACCTGCTGAATAATGCAGATAAGTTCAGCAAGGAAGGGGTGATATCCGTAGCTGCCACCTTAGTGGAAGCCGAAGAAGGTAATCTCAAACTGCACTGTTCAGTGACTGACCCCGGCATCGGTATTGAGCAGCAAGCCATAAGCCAACTTTTTACACCGTTTGTGCAAGTTGATAATACTACGCACAAAAAGTATGGCGGAACCGGGCTGGGGCTCGCCATTTGCCGGAAACTCTGTGCATTGATGGGCGGTGATATTACCGTGGACAGCAAACCGGGCGTGGGCTCGACGTTCAGTTTCGATATTCTACTCAAACTGGCACAGGGTCCAGTAGCCGAGACTTTACCCTGTGACATACCAGCAACAGAGTTTGCAGATTTAAACGTTCTGGTGGTGGAGGACGATCTCACCAATCGCACGACACTGGAGTTTCTACTAAAGCATCTTGGCGTCAACTACGACTCAGCTGAGAATGGTCGTCAGGCACTTCGCTTGCTTGAACATCCCCAGTCAAGCGAGTCATACGATCTTGTGCTTATGGACTGCCAGATGCCCGAGTTGGATGGCTATCAACTGACATCCATGATTCGACGCGGCGAGGTCAACACATTCTATCAAGCGGTGCCCATCATTGCCCTTACTGCAAACGCGTTGAGTGGTGACAAGGAGCGCTGCCTGCAGGCTGGCATGACAGATTACATGTCTAAACCGGTAGAGATGACGGTGCTGACAAACATTTTATTTAAATGGGGGCGGGGAAAATAATTCGCCAGCCCCGCATCTGTCAATCAGGCTAGAACGGCCATAAAACCAGAATTAATGGGACAGTCATACATGCGATGAAGAGGTTCATCGGAATACCCACTTTCAGAAAGTCTCTAAAGTGATAATGACCCGGCCCATACACCATCAGGTTGGTTTGATAACCCAAGGGCGTTGCAAAACTGGCTGACGCTGCCATCATCACCGCAATCACAAAAGGCTCACTGGCCACGCCTGTCTGTTCACTCATGCCCAGCACGATAGGTAACATTAATAATGCCGCAGCGTTATTGGTGATGATTTCCGTTAATATCGAGACGGTCAGATAGGTGAGTATCAGCATTAACCACGCTTGATTCTGACTCAGAGTCACAATGCTGTGGGCTAAAATGTCTGCGACGCCTGTTGATTCGAGAGCGTGGCCTAAAGCGAATGACGTAGCGATAGTGATGATCACGGTCAAATCCAGACTGCGTTCAGCCTGGCTGACAGAGCAACAGCGAGTTATCAGCATGAGTAATGCGCCCAGCAAGGCTGCCGTCAACATATCCAGTAAGCCAAAACCTGCGGTTGCGACAAGTGCTATCAGAATGCCCCAGGCGATAAATGCCTTATCGTGGTTGGGAGATTCTTCGCCGATATCGTTGATGAGCAAGAAGTCTTTATTGTAGCGTTGCCGGGTCACAAAGGCGGGGCGTGCCTCAAGCAACAGGGTGTCGCCGGGTTGCAGTTGGATGGTGCCCAAGTTACCCACTAAGCGTTCACCGTTTCTCGCCACAGCCAGAATGACAGCACCGTAACGATCAAGAAAAGCCGTATCACGCAAGGTTTCACCGATTGACGAACAGTGTGGTGAGACCACAGCCTCAACCAGCCTTCGTTCAGGAGTATCGGTGATTTGTGCAGACGTCGCAGAGGGGATAATGCCGCGTATACGAAGCAAGTCAGTGATGCCTTGGGTATCCCCGGCAAATACCAGTCTATCTCCGGCATGCAGTCGTTCTTCAGAAGGGACGGCAGTCAGCACTGTACCTTCTCGGTCGATCTCGACCAGAAATACACTTTTTTGATCACGTAATCCCGCTTCACTGACCGATTTGCCGACTAGAGGACCTGATGGATCCACTTGTACCTCAAGTGTGAATTCACGCAGATTCTGAAAGGCAATATTTTTACTGATGTCAGGTAACCATCGCGGGAAAAACAGCCACATAAATATCAGGCCGACAATGGCGACCGGCAGACCAACGGTGGTGATAGAAAATAGACTTAAACCCGACTCGCCGGTCAGTTGCTGATACTGCCCATTCACGACTAGATTGGTGCTGGTTCCAATCAGCGTGATTGTGCCTCCCAGAATGGCGGCGTAGCTCAGAGGAATTAAGAGTTTAGACGGGGCGATATTGATGCGTTTTCCCCAGGCAATCATGCCGGGAATGAGGGTCGCTACAACCGGGGTGTTGTTAAGGAAGGCACTCAGCGATACGACAGCAGGAAATACCCTTAAATACGCGCCACGCAGATGATTGGGCTTGCCCAGCAAGGTTTTCACAAACAGGTCGATGCCACCCGATGCATGTAAACCTGCCGCAACGACAAACATCGCAGCCACGGTAATCAGACCGCTGTTACTAAAGCCCGCGAGCGCAGCTGAGGGTGTCAGTACGCCACTGACCAACAACACAACCATACCCGCCAGCATGGCGATGTGAGGTCGCACGCGTGTGAAAATTAATGTCAGCAACACGGAGAGAGTAACGAGTGTCGTTAGCAAAGCTTGCCAGGTCATCGATGGAGCCAGATATAGTGAAGGTGGCATATGATGACAGGTTTTTGTATTAGATAAACGAATATTAAATGATATTAATAGACGAATAAGTTATATAGATTTCGACCTCAAAATGCAGCTAAAGCAAGGTGAAAAAAACGATTAGGTTAGTGGCTCAGTACCGTGTTGCCGCGCTACACAGCTTTGTAATATTTCATCATGAATTACATCCGCAGCTGTATTGCCAGGGTGAATAAAAAACCGTTCAGCAATAGCCAATAAATCTTCCCGTCCCTGCGAGTCGTTGGAGATACGGTTAATATTGGCTGCAAACTCATCCTAGGCATGCGCTTCCTGTTGACGAATGAGCTGTATTTCATAGGCTGTGCCGCCTGATAGGCACAACTGGTAATATTGCCACGCTCCAATGGCTGTGCCTGAACCAGACTGCTATATAGCAACAGAAATGGAATCAACAGTTTCATAGGGTGGACACCTATTCGGACCCGGGGACATAGCCTTAATCGACAAAGTCATACTTCCAGCGAATCTCATCAGCTGACAGCATCTGGTTCACACTCAGGCGGATGATTCCCGTTGGATCGTTGGGCTGGCCGATCACCACATAGCGCTGGCCAGACTCGGTAAAGCCAACGCCACGCTGCTTATCAAAGCTTTTTATCGGACTACTGTTACGTAAGGTAAACGGTAATAACTCATCATCGTCTTCAGCAGGTTTAAATGGAGGAACTGTTTCTGGTCGGTGGCGGAGTCCGACAAAAATTTCTTGCTCGCTGGGCAGGATAAGAATATTCCAGTGGAAGAGGGTCATGACGCTGTCAGTTGCTGTAGTCATCGTGTCATCGCTTTTGTCATCGCTGAAAGGTGACGGTGTATGATTCGAATAAAACGATGAAACACTGTCTCGTATGCCAAAGCAGCTTAACACCGACTAAACTCCACTGTCATGAGTGTGGTCTCGAGGATGCCGGGCAATTTAAGTTTCCACGTCTGCTGGCTTATCGACAGAGCATATGATAACTGTCCGAGGCATTTTTATTATCTGGCGGTAACCTCAAAGCGCTGGCAGAAGAGTTGGACCTGAGTTACCCGACCTTGCGTAAGCACATTGGCGCGATGATGGAATCACTAAGTAGGCTTAAGGCTGAAGATGAGCAGGCAATAAATACGATTCTGACGGAGATTGAAGCCGCGAAGCGCAATGCCCAGGAAGACTGCGTTTAATCAGGGAGATGAACGGTGAGGATTGTATTGCTGAGAAGAGAAGGGTAATGGCTAAAGTTCATTAGCCATTGGATGGTCTGGTTACCATCCAGATAGGAATTCTTGGTGGGTGCTGAGGGGTTCGAACCCCCGACCCTCGCCTTGTAAGGGCGATGCTCTCCCAGCTGAGCTAAGCACCCCAAGAAAGCGAGGCATTCTACAGCATTTTTTTGCTTTGACTAGCCCTGAAACAGACTTTTTTCAGCGGGTGATAAATGGCGCAAAAATAACGTCACTGAAAATTGATTATCCGTCTTGGTTTGCTGTCTATGTTTCGCTGTCGATGTATTGAAATTCTGAGTTTGGGGTCAATAACTTAGCTTGATAGGCTTAAAGTTAGAACTATGCAAGACAGTTAGCAATTGTCGTGTCGTTGAGGTTAACCCCATTCATCCATAGATACTCAGCTACTAAGGGCGATGCTGCACGAGCCACAATATCTTTGCGCAGTGGTACAGCTTTGTATTCTAGTTTTTGAGAATATTGCAGTACATGATATCTGCGTCGATCATCTGTCAGTGCAAGTGAATAGGTTTTGTCGATATGCAAATTTGAGGCTAGAGTGTTCTAAATCGATATGACCACTTTGATGGTGCCGTTATTCTCCCAAAAGCTAAATAGTGGACCACGCCCCAATCGGTCACATACTCCTGACCATCGAGTTCAAACCTTGCCCTGACAGTCCAAAAGTAACGACTGTTGCTTCTCAGGGCAATATCTAGGGTATGGCCGTTTTTATTTATCCCCTGCTTTTGATACACAATCTTATCTGGGGCCAGATTATTCTCCTGTGCCACAATCAGATCATAGCTGACCTGCTTTATCCGGCTCATGGTATCTGGCTCAGCGCTCATATCGCTGGACCTAGGGAATCGCTCCCAGGTCAGGGTGGGTCTGAGGCTATTGACTTCTTTCCAGTCGAAATAACGATCGATGATCGTGTCAGCAGTGAGCTGACCCCGGGTAGCAGGGTTAATCGGCGCTAATCCAAATGCAGCTGACAACAGACCCGCCGAGTGTGGCCCACGATCAGGTAGGGGATAAAGCATAAAAAATTGTTCATAGATATGCTGCCCCAGAGATTTGAAGCCGGTTTGCAGTGCCTGAGTAAAGCGTGCAGCCTGATTGGCTGACCAGTCCGAGAGGAACAGACGCGGGCCTTCATAGATGAACTCCTGGCTGGCAATCACATGATTATCCTGAGCATGGATTAGTGTCACGATGGCATGCATATAAAGCTGGGTAGGTTCATTTAAGCCTTTGCCGATGATACCAATTTCGCTTAAACCAACCTCCATAACCGTATTGATACCGTCTTGCACCAAGGCATGATAGTCGCGCTGTTCGCTGAAAAATTCAGCCAGTGGCTGCTCAAGCAATGTGAGTGTGTGCCCCTTTTCTGCGGCAAAATCGTTGACGGCGTTTTGCAATGAGTGCTGGATAGTACTGGTTTCTAAGGCGGAGAAGATGGCTTTCTCAGAAGTTTCAATTTGTTCGTGGCCGGGTGATTTTGAACCTTCAACCGCACCGCGAACACCACTGGCAATGAGACAGAGCCCGGTCATCAGAATCAGCGCACCACCGCAAAAAGACCCAGTACAACTGCCTTTGCCTACTTCAACCATACAGTTGAAGAAGGTGCCGCCTGCACTGGTTGCAATGCTCCCTGTCCTGCTGCGTGAATAACCCTCTAGTCTGATGTCTGGCGCTGACGTTGAGGCCGTGACAACAATGTGGCCAAGATCGCTGAGAGATTGAGGACTGGGCCGATAGATTGCCGGTGTACAGGCAGATTGAATGGCCACACTGATGACGAGAATAAATATGGTCAGTTTACGACGGTATTCCAGATGACCCGACTGATCCCATTGTGCTTGCGAAGAAGGTAGTGGCATACAGTCGTGCGCCAATTAAGTGAGCGGCTCGATGCCTTGCTGGCGTTGGAGGCAGGCATTGAATATCTGGTCGTGAATAGTGTCAGCAGGGGTGTCGACCGGTTGTATGAAAACCCGTTCAGCAATCATGAGCAAATCATCACGACCCTGAGAGTCCCGGTAGATTTTCTTGATATTGGCTTCAAACTTGTCCCAGTCATGTCCTTCTTTCTGACGAATATGTTGAATTTCATATGCCGTGCCGGCCTGATAGGCGCAACTGGTGATATTGCCGCGTTCAATTGGCGCGGCTTTAACGAACGTCGTCAAAAGCGAGATAACCATCAGAAAACATGCTGTCGTGATATGGGACATGTCTCTACCCCGTGATGCAAAGCCCCGGTAGTGATGTTGCCAGAACAAACGCGAGTTGTTTGTGCTTGTTCACTACTGATTCTGCTCGCATTGTCGGCTTGCTTCAACGGATTATTCAGTAAAGGCTAATTTCCATTTGATAGCTTCCGGCTGCATCCTCGTGTAAAAACGCAACTAGCCGTTGAAGGTGTCGCATAAGTCCATTTTGCCGTGCTCAAGGCCGGTTCTGAACCACTGCACTCGCTGTGCTGACGTGCCATGCGTGAAGGAGTCCGGGCTAACATAGCCGCTGGATTGCTTTTGCAACGTATCATCACCGATGGCGCTGGCGGCTTGCAGACCTTCTTCCACATCGCCTGCTTCCAATAACTGGCGTGCCCGGTGAGCATGATAGGCCCACACCCCAGCAAGACAATCCGCCTGTAATTCCTGTTTGACGGAGAGTTTATTGCCTTCGACCTGATTGAGCGTGTTTCTGGCAGCATGGACTTTTTGTGAAATACCAAGCAGCGTTTGAATATGGTGTCCGACTTCGTGGGCAATGACGTAGGCTTGTGCAAAATCGCCGGGGGCGTTGAACTGATCCTGCAATTGATCGTAAAAACTTAAGTCGATATACACCTGCTGATCTGCTGGACAATAAAACGGCCCCATAGCTGACTGGGCCATGCCACAGGCAGATTTAACGGCGTCACGAAACAATACCAGCGTAGGTTGCTGATAGCTCATGCCTTGTGATTTAAACAGTGCAGTCCAGGTATCTTCGGTATCGGCGAGGATGACGGAGACAAACTCGACTTGCTCTTTTTCTTTGGCTGACTGCTGTAGTGGTACTGTCTCACTGACGGTCGCAGAGGGTGACTGCATGCCAATGAGGCTCAGTAAATTCTGTACGTTGCCGGTAAATACCGCGAAAGCCAGAATGCCAGCACCAAGTAACAAAGTGCCTTTGAAGCCCAGTAACTTAAAAACGGCCGGTAACAGACGGATTAAGCCACTGTTACCCGAGCCGCGAAAGCCCGACATGCGTTGATTGCGTTGGTCTTCAATATTGTTGCTTCTGCGGTTGCCACGCCATTTCATAATGACTGCCTCACTGGGTTATAGGCTGAATATAGCAAATTGACCTCGCTGGCGTGTTGTTTAGGCAGCCACTACAAACAAAAAAGGGGAGCAACAGGCTTGTTGCTCCCCTCCAACTCTGCGTTCTTTAATTCTTTATCGATTAACGCAATGTGCGACTGAACAGGTTCAATGCCAGTTGGTAGCCAATCATCGCAGTTTGAGCGTCGTAACGGCCGCCGTCACCTTCGTCACGCATAAAGGCATGCTCAGCGTTGAACTCGTGCCAGGTGAAGGTGATATCGGTCTTATTCAGCAGGTTGTGGATTTTATCGAGGCCGTCACGCGGTACGTGGTTGTCCTGTTTACCCCAGATCATCAGCAACTCACCTTTAATGTCAGAAAGGCGATCCATGCTGTGTTGACCCGGCTTATTAGGGATTTTCTGGATATGCAGATCGGTCGCGTAGAAACAGGCTGTGCCTTTCACTTCTGGTTGCAACGCAGCACGGAATGCAAGGTGACCGCCAATACAGTAACCCATCGCACCGATATGACCATTAAACCAGGGTTGCGTTTTGACGAATTCAATCATCGCGACATTATCCGAGTCGTAACCCTGAACATCTTTGGCTTCTTTGTCCGCATTGCCTTTGTCACGGCCGGCATCATCGTAGCCGAGTACGGTGCCAATCGGGTTCAACTCGTGGAAGACCTCAGGCACTAACACCACGTAACCGTGGCTGGCGATCAGGCGTGCTGCACGTTCAATCGGACCGGTTTGCTGAAAAATTTCGGAGTAGAACAGAATGACCGGAAAACGGCCTTCAGCCACAGGGCGATGAATGTAGGTACGCATGACACCTGTAGGGGTATCGAGATCAGCAAATTCGCTTTGAATTTTCATATTGAGTCGGATTCTCGTGACAAATTAAGAAGGACGACATTGTACAACGTCTTTGCGTTGGTATCAGTCCAAGCTTTTAAAAAGCATTAAATATAGGAGAAGCGATGCTTTTGCTTCATAATGTGGGGCTTTAACTGAACCGGTTGACGCCGGTTTTGTCTGAGTTACAGTGTTTCTGGATGGTGAGTGGTGTTGACATCGCAAATAGTGCGTTTGTTATTTACCCTGATAATAGAAATGAGTATCATTATCAAAAACAACCTTAATTCTAGAACCGCATTAATTTCAGGAGATAACACACGATGATAAGCAAATGGATCTCACGCCAACACCTTATCGGCATGCTCGGCGCCGTGGCCTTGTTTACTGCACAGGCTGCGTTTGCTAACGGGCCGATTGGCGAGCACGTCAACCATCTGTCTGACAACATTGATGATTACACGCAGGAAGTGAAGTGGCTGAATACCGAGGTGGAAGCCATGATTACCCGTTATCAGCAAGGTGGCGTGAAAGAAGCCAACCCAGAGCTGCTAGTTGAAAACTGGGAAGCCGTTAAATTCCATTCCGCTATCGAAACGAACTATGTGCCGGTCTATGCCTCCATCTGGCAGGGTTTGTTCGGCGTGAAAGGCGCGTTGGAAGAGCAGGCCTCAATCGAAGAAATTCGTAAGCAACAGCAGTTCCTCGCTGAGTCACTGTGGCAGGCATTGGGCGCGGTGAAACTGGCGGCCCAATATCAGGATAAAGGCCTGACTGAGCATGTCACCACCACGGTAGAAAATCCGTCAAATTCGCTGGAAGCACTGGATGCGATTGATAATCGCCTGAACCGCGTCGTTGCCAAATACGCCGAGAAACTGCCCAAAGAAGCGGTAACAATTGTGCATGACACCTATCTGAACCTATTTGAAGGCGTGGAAGGTGAACTGATTGCGCTGGACGCTAACCTGGTTGAAGATCTGGAAAAAGATTTCAATGTGACTCTGCCGCAGGCAATCCAAAATGGTGGCACAGTCGATGAGGTACGTCAGGTTGTGAATACCATGTTGGGCAAACTGGACACGGCCTACGCACTGCTGGAAAAATCTGCTGAAGCGCGTAAGGACGTTTTCTAAATGCAACGAAGAAGATTCATCCAGTCCATGGCAGCGCTTGCCGCTGCCGGGGCTTTGCCTTTCAACTTGACGCAGGCATTTGCCGCCGTGTCGGTCGATGACCTGCCGAAGCTTAAAGGTGAACT
The DNA here is from genome assembly GCA_030148085.1 of Methylophaga sp. Taxonomy (GTDB): domain Bacteria; phylum Pseudomonadota; class Gammaproteobacteria; order Nitrosococcales; family Methylophagaceae; genus Methylophaga. The sequence continues at coordinate 14,191 of JASBUF010000009.1, forward strand.
CACCTTATATCTTGGGCGGGGCGAGGGTGGTCTTTACGAAAATGTGCTCAAGGCTATTGAAGAGCGTAACCCTGAGTTCAAGCTTCGGATTCGCCGTGGCCCAACGGCCTCTCTGGCAAACGCGATTCTGGCCGAAGCCAAGGCGGGGGTTAAACGAGCAGACTTGTTCTGGGCGGTCGACTCAGGTGCCATTGGCATGGTGACGTCTGCCGGTCTGGCCCAGCCTTTACCATCGGATCTGACTGGTCAGCTTCACGAAAACTTCCAGTTCCCGAACTGGACACCGGTTACCGGGCGGATTCGTACTATTCCGTTTAATACTGACCGACTGAAAGCCGAAGACATCCCTGACGACATCATGGCACTGGCTGACAGTGACTTTACAATCGGCTGGGCTCCGGCCTATGCGGCGTTTCAGTCCTTTGTGACAGCGATGCGCATTTTGAAAGGCGATGTAGTGACCACAGACTGGCTGCGCGGTGTTAATGCCCGCGCCAAGAAGTTTGCCGGTGAACTCGGTGTAGTTATGGCGGTAGAGCGGGGTGAAGTCGATTTGGGTCTGGCTAACCACTACTACAGCTTGCGCCTTAAATCGGGTAAACCAGATGCCCGTGTCGATCTGGCCTTTACCCGCAACGATGCGGGTTGTCTGGTTAATGCCTCAGGCATCCTGGCGCTGAGTGAAGGTGAGTTGTCGGTTAACTTTATCCGTTACTTGCTCTCAAAAGAAGTACAGACCTATCTGGCCGAGCAGGCCTATGAGATTCCGCTAGTCGATGGCGTCAAAGCGCCGGAAGGCTTGCCAAATCTGGAGTTGATCTCACCGCCTGATGTTGATTTAACCAAACTGGCAGATTTGCGTCCGACGATTGATTTGATGCGTAACGTCGGCATTCTATGAAGCAATGGTCGCCCTCGTATCCACTGGCATTCCTCATTGCACTCATTGCGGTGATGCCAGTGGCTGTGCTGGTTATATTAGCCGCAGACAGTCCACAGCTGTTTGATACACGCAACCTCGAAATCCTAACCAATACGATTTCCTTGATGCTGTTTACGGCAGCAGGGGCGGTCGTTATCGGTGTACCGCTGGCCTTGCTTACCGCTTATGTACGTCTGCCCTGGGCCAAATTCTGGCTGGTTCTGCTGGCTGCGCCATTGGCGATCCCTAGTTATATCGGGGCGTTTACGTTATATGCCGCCTTCGGACCAGGCGGTGAAATCCAAACACTCACAGGCATCACAACGCCAAGCTTTGATGGCCTGTTTGGCTCCAGCGTCGTGATGGCGCTGTATACCTACCCGTTCGTGATGCTGACCGTACGTGCGTCATTACTCAGTCTGGATGCCAGTCTCGTGAATGCCGCCAGAACATTGGGTATGTCCTTATTCAGTAGCCTCTGGTCGGTTGTCCTGCCACGCATCACCAATGGTATTGCTGCCGGTGCTTTGCTGGCTGCTATGTATGCCTTATCCGATTTCGGTACCCCAGCCATCTTGGGCTTGGATACCTTTACCCGCATGATCTATGTCGAATACAACAGTTTTGGTCTCAGTCAGGCCGCCATGCTGTCTTTGCAACTGCTGGTCATTGTTGGTCTTATTCTGTTTATCGAATCACGGGTGAAAGGTACCCGTGAGCGTCCTGGTAAGGCATTGACATTATGGCCAGGAAAACTGCGCACTTCGTTAATGCTGCTGGCCTCGATGCCAGTCGTACTGCTTGCTATTGTGCTGCCTCTTGCGGTTTTTGGTCTCTGGTTATGGCGTGAAGGGGCCGGTGATTTTGAGCTGACTTATGCCTGGAATTCAGCCTATGCAGCTTTGTTTGCGGCAATTGCCAGCGTGTTATTTGCCTTGCCTGTGGCACAGGCTGCGATTCATGGCCGCTTTGGCCGCTTGATGGAACGAGTCAGCTTTTTAGGCTTTGGCGTACCGGGCATTGTTATGGGGACGGCGCTGGTTTATGTCGGCTTGCAGTTCTCGATGCTGTATCAAACCCTAACCTTGTTGGTGCTGGCCTATGTGATGCGTTTTCTACCATTGGCTGTAGGCGCCGTTCGCTCAACCTCGGAACGTCTTGACCCAAGCTTGGTGAAAGCCGCACGTTTGCTTGGTGCCAGTCGCAAAGAAGCGTTCCGCCGAATTACCTTACCATTGAGTGTACGTGGCATTGTTGCCGGTTCGGCTTTAGTGTTTCTTGAAGTCATGCGAGAATTACCAGCTACGCTGATCCTGAGCCCACTGGATTTTGAGACACTGGCCACCTACTTGTGGCGTGTCTATGAAGCGGGCTACTTTGGTCAGGCGGCAATACCGGGGTTACTGCTTGTGGTGATTTCGGCGCTGGCACTTGCCATCATGTTCTACGGTGAGCGCTGGAATCAAACTGATGCATTGGAGGAGGAGCCTTCTGTCTCATGATTGAAGTGCGTAACGTGTCTGTTCACTACGGTCAGAAAAAAGTGGTGGATGATCTGAACCTGACATTAGGTAAATCAGAACTGCTAACGTTGGTCGGCCCCACAGGCTGTGGTAAAACGACTATTTTGCAGGCTTTGGCAGGGCTAATTCCTATTACTGACGGCTCGATTACGCTTGGCAATCAAACCGTTACGGCGAGCAAGACAATTCCACCTGAAAAGCGCCAGGTCGGCATGGTATTTCAGGACTTTGCCTTATTTCCACACCTGACGGTTGAGCAAAACGTCAGCTTCAAATTAAAAGACAATAGCAAGTGTGATCATTGGTTATCACTGCTCGGATTGGAGCCTTGGCGGCACGCTAAACCAGCCAACTTGTCCGGTGGCCAGAAACAGCGCGTTGCCTTAGCACGAACATTGGCCCACGAACCGGCCTTCGTGTTACTGGATGAACCACTATCTAACCTCGATGCCGCGCTGAAAGATGATTTGCGTTGGGAAATCCGTCATGCCCTGAAAGAGGCCGGTGTTCCGGCAATTTGGGTCACCCATGATCAGGAAGAAGCCTTGTCAGTGGGAGACAGAATCGGTGTGCTTCGAGATGGCAAGTTAGAACAGGTTGGTAGCCCGGAAACCTGCTTTAGTGAGCCAGCTAATCGCTTTGTTGCCCGTTTTCTGGGAGATGCCAGCTTTATTCCTGGCACGTTGAAGCAAGACAGTAATGTCGTCACGACCGAGTTAGGCAATGCCCCTGCGGCGCCCGTTGAGGATGCATATGGTGATGTTGATCTGTTGCTGAGGCCAGACGACTTGTCATTGCATGTGGTTGAACAGGGCAATGCGGAAATCATCTGGAGTCGTTACGAGGGCAGTGCCCGTCTGTATGCGGCGCGTACCGATAGTGGCGCTGTGGTAAAAATCCGTTGTAGCCACGAAAACATGGCAAGTCCCGGTCAGCGCGTAATGCTGAATATCACCACCACACATCCATTGGCTGCATTTGTTCGCAATGAAGCAGAACAGCAAGGCGATTAGGTCGAGGAAAAGCCTAAGTTGTCGGTATAATGAAGCGCCATTGATGGTGTGCCCAAGGTCATGAGCTCCTGCTTGCTGCCTCATATGAGCTGTCACTCTCTAGATCAACAACGCTATGAATACGCCGAACTGATATTGTCAGTGCGAAGCGATAATTTATAGCCAGATTAAGGTGTTACATAGGATTTATAATGTCGAAAATTATCTACACAAAAGTCGATGAATCGCCCGCTGCGGCCACGTTTTCTCTGTTGCCGATTATTCGCGCTTTCGCTAAGCCAGCCGGTATTGAGTTTGAAATCAGTGATATTTCACTGGCAGGTCGAATCATCGCCAACTTTCCAGATAATCTAAGCGACGAGCAAAAAATTCCTGATCACTTGGCGGAATTGGGTGCATTAACGCAAGACCCAGCCACCAACATTATCAAACTGCCGAATATTTCAGCATCCATTCCCCAGTTGAAAGCGGCAATCAAAGAGCTGCAATCAAAAGGCTATGATTTACCGGACTATCCTGACAGCCCGAAAAACGATGCAGAGCAATCGGTTAAAGACCGTTATGCCAAGGTACTGGGCTCGGCGGTAAACCCGGTTCTGCGTGAAGGTAACTCTGATCGCCGCGCACCGGCTGCGGTAAAAAACTATGCCCGCACCAATCCGCACTTTATGGGCGAGTGGAAAAAAGACTCACTGACTGATGTCGCACATATGGCTGCTGATGATTTTTATGGCAGCGAGCTGTCCGTGACGTCGAAAGTCAAAGACGAATTTAAAGTGACTTTCGTCGGAACGGATGGTCAGCAAACTGTATTGAAACCATCGATTCCAGTGCTGGCTGGTGAAGTCGTTGATGCGACCCGCATTCGTGCCAAAAGCCTGCAAGCCTTTTACGAGGGAGCGATTGCCGAGGCGAAACAGAAAAACATTCTGCTGTCGCTACACTTGAAAGCCACCATGATGAAAGTCTCTGATCCCATCCTGTTTGGTTTTGCGGTTAAGGTCTATTTCAAAGACCTGATTGAAAAACACGGTGCGCTGTTTGATGAACTCGGCGTTAATTTCAACAATGGTCTGGGTGACCTCTACAGTAAGCTGGCAACGCTGGATGCTGACACCAAAGCCCAAATCGAAGCCGATATTGAAGCTGTCTATGCCTCACAGCCAGATCTAGCGATGGTGAATTCCGATAAAGGCATTACTAACTTCCATGTACCATCGGATGTCATCGTCGATGCATCAATGCCTGCGATGATTCGTGCCGGCGGTAAGATGTGGGATAAAAACGGCGAACAGAAAGACACGCTGGCGATGATTCCTGATCGTTGCTATGCCGGTGTTTACAAAACTGTGATTGATGACTGCAAAGCGAAGGGCGCGCTGGATCCGGTCACGATGGGCACCGTGCCTAACGTCGGCTTGATGGCGCAAAAAGCGGAAGAATACGGCTCACACGATAAAACCTTTCAGGCACAGGCTGACGGTAAAATCATCGTCACTGACAAAGAGTCAAACACTGTCTTTGAGTTTGATGTAGAAGAGGGTGATATCTTCCGTATGTGTCAGACCAAAGACGAGCCGATTCAGGATTGGATTAAGCTTGCGGTAAGTCGTTCAAGACTATCCAATACGCCCGCGATTTTCTGGCTGGATCAAAACCGTGCGCATGATGCACAGCTCATCAGTAAAGTGCATGAATACCTGCCAGAGCATGATACAGCTGGTCTTGATATTCGTATTCTTAACCCGGAAGTAGCGACACAGATTTCGCTCGATAGAATGCGTAAAGGTCAGGACACCATTTCCGTGACTGGTAACGTGCTACGTGACTACAACACTGACTTATTCCCAATTCTGGAGCTGGGCACATCGGCTAAGATGCTGTCAGTTGTGCCATTAATGCAAGGTGGTGGCCTGTTTGAAACAGGGGCAGGTGGTACTGCGCCCATGCTATTGACACAGTTGATTCAGGAAAATCACTTGAGCTGGGATTCCTTGGGTGAGTTGATGGCACTAGCTGCGTCGCTTGAGCATCTTGCCAACACACAAAGCCAGCCTAAAGCGAAAGTACTGGCAGACACACTGGATGCCGCGACAGGCAAGCTTTTGCAAGAGAATAAAGCACCAAAAGAAAAAACCGGTGAACTGGATAACCGTGGTAGCCACTTCTACCTAGCTATGTATTGGGCGCAAGCCTTGGCCGAGCAGAATACTGATGCAGCATTGCAAGCCACATTTGCTCCGATTGCTCAGGCGATGACGGAAAATGAAGCCAAGATTGTTGATGATCTAGCCGCTGTTCAGGCGAATGCTGTGGATATGGGCGGTTACTATCTGCCGGACGATGCCAAAATGCTGGCCGTGATGCGTCCTAGTAGAATCTTTAACGATATTCTGGCGCAGCTCGCTTAAACCTGAATACGCTGAAAAAGAAAAAGCCCTCATCATGAGGGCTTTTTTTATAGTGCAGACTCAATCGCTTTAGTCAGTTCTTCTGAGTCTGGTTTAACCCGGGCTGAGAAGTGGGAGAGGACTTTGCCATTACGGTCAACCAGGTATTTATTGAAGTTCCAGCCTGGTTCACGGGTTCGTTTACCCAGTTCTCTAAATATCGGGTTAGCACGGCGACCTTTAACATAACTGGGGGCGATCATGGTAAAAGTGACCCCAAAATTCTGCTGACAGACACGTGCGGCTTCTTCTTCGGTTTTGGCTTCTTGGTTAAAGTCGTTACTTGCAAAGCCCACAACGACTAAGTCTTTGTCTTTGTACTTCTGATGAAGCGCTTCCAGACCACCAAACTGCTTGGTGAAACCACAGTGACTCGCTGTGTTGACGATTAACAGTGGCTTACCTGCCGCTTCCTTGCACAAATTGACAGTTTCGTTGGAGTGCAGGCGAGGCAAATCATAATCCAGAAAAGCAGGGCAACTGGCTTCATCGGCCGCATAAACAGCAGAGGTCGATGTGGCAAAAAGTAGGGCGGCTAAAGTTTTTAACATGGTTATTCCTTATCAGGCTTTGCATTGTGACCTATGAAGGATAAACAGAGTTTCACTACTTATCCCTGATAGCCGAACAAGCGCTGTTCCTTAATCTTTTCAGCGACAACGTAAGGTACCATCTTCTCCCAACCCGCTTCATTCTCAGCAATCATGCGTAATACATCTGGCGAGAATATAGGCAGATAGGTTTCGTTGAATTCGTTAATTTGCTCGATGAGGTCACCTTGTTTCAGGTACTCATACAAAAATGCCTGCTTGTCATCGACCTTGAGGTTGTCGACTTTGAATAGAGTGTGGGTTTCGGGGTGTTTAAATGGATAAATGTAGAGTTTGACGTTGTGCTTAAATAAACGGCCAAAGCCTTCCAATATGCCGCCGTTGAGGGATGTGTAGTATTTGTCATCAAACAGTTCAACCAGGCTGTGAGCGCCCATGGTCAGACCGATACGGCGGTTGGTGTAGCGTGATAAATAGGTGGCCAGCCGATAGTATTCTGGATAATCAGAAATCATCACGGTATGCCCTGTTGCCTCCAGCACATCGGCGCGACTGATAAAGTCTTCAAGGTCGACACTGTCATCATCGCCACGACGCAGGTTATGCATAGTCATTTCCATGATCGAGATGGTTTCTTCCGGTAACGAATCATCTTCTGCTTCAAATTGTTTTCTGGCTGCATTCAACATATCAATGTTGACGTTAGTGACAGGGCGGAAACGGCCACGTTCGACCAATACATTCTTCTTACGTAAATGCTCCGAAGGCTGGAGCACCGTACCGTCGGCTGAGAACATGGCAGCGTCACTTAAGCCAAGCTGTACCAAACGTAGACTGATAACGCGATTATCAACGTGAAGGAAGGCATCGCCTTTTAAATCGACCATATCGACTTCGATACGGTCAGTGGTCAGATTGTCTAGTAATGATTTAACCAACAGGTCGGGATTGTGACTGAGGTGAAAGGCACCATAAACCAGGTTAACGCCGATAATGCCCAAGGCTTCTTGTTGCAGTGCATTTTCATTATCCAGCATGCGAACATGAATTATGATTTCGCTGGGCGCGGCATGCGGCTCAGTCTGAAAGCGGATACCTAACCAGCCATGACATTCATTTGTGCCGTGATAATTACGAGCGGAGACGGTATCGGCAAACGCAAAAAAAGCGGTGTTATCGCCACGTTGTTCACTTAAACGTTCCAGATTTAAGTTGTATTCCAGCTCCAGCATGTCTTCAAGACGTTCACGGCAGACGTAGCGTGGCGCCTTGCCATAAATATCGTCACTGACTTTCATGTCATAGGCGGAAATACTCTTGGCAATCGTACCAGCAGCACCGCCGACACGAAAAAACCAGCGAACGACTTCCTGGCCTGCACCAATTTCAGCAAAGGTGCCGTAACGAACTGCATCAAGATTGACTTCAAGGGCTTTAGCACCAGGCGATAAGATTTTGTTTTCCATAACGTGCTCTTAGTAGGAGTAGGGAAGTGGTTTTGATTGTAACGGCTTTAAGTCAGGGCTGTCATAGTGCTAGAGACATAAAAGCCCTCACATGGAGGGCTTTTATGATTAAACAAATGGAGCTGTCAGGGTTAATGCAAAGAAAAGCGCTTAATCATATTCGATAGCGCACTGGACTCATTAGCCAGCGATTCGGTATTGCTGTTGACCAGTTTAATATTGTGCAGCACATCCTCAGAATCACTGCTGATCTGTGTGATATTGCGGTTGATGTCCTCACTGACAGCACTTTGTTCTTCTACGGCCGTGGCAATCATGGTGCTCAGATCATTGAGTTTCTCTATTTTATCTGCGATGTCGCCGATGGAGCTAATGGACTCCTGAACTTCAAATCTACTTGCAGAAGCATTCGACTGACTCTGTTTAACTTCGTTAACCGCATTCGCCACAGCTTTATTCAGCTCCTGAATGAGCTTGGCAATTTCCTGTGTGGACTGCTGGGTTCTCGCCGCCAGCTGTCTGACTTCATCTGCTACCACCGCAAAACCACGTCCAGCTTCGCCAGCTCTAGCGGCTTCGATGGCAGCGTTTAAAGCCAACAGATTTGTTTGTTCGGTGATTTCGGTAATGACGTTGACGATGGGATTAATCTCGTTAGCATTTTTTTCTAAACCACTGACAACACCGACAATAGATTCAAATGAGGTTTCTAATGACGCAAGTGATGATAACGCAGACGATGCCCTTACCGAGCTACTCTGACTCAGACTGTCGACTGTATTCGCATGTGTTGCCGCCTCAGCAGCACTCTTGGCAACTTCTTGAATGGATGCTGACATTTCGTTCATTGCCGTAGCGACTTGTTCAGTCTGAGAGGCCTGAGAGTCGACCGATTGCTGGATATTCTGCTGTGACTGAAAAGTCATCATCGCTTCATTGTCTATTTTTTCTGCCGTGTCGGCGAGCCTGACAAGGACGGTTCTCAGTCGTGCCCTTAATAATTTACCTGCCAGATTGATTTGAGCAATTTCGTCAGTGCTGCCCATGTAGATCTTCGACATCAATGGATTGTTCATCTCTTCCTGCGCTTCTGCCAGCGCCTTATTCAAAGAAGCGAAGGCCCATGAGCGGGCAAGCCAGAATGTCAGGCCGCCTGTCAGAATGCCAGCCAGTAACGGCAGTAACATGCCAAAGTCGTAATGTGGCACAAGGCTAAATGCCAGCAAGGCTAATACCGACGACCCAAGACTCGCGAGTGTGGATTTGGTTTTAATGGATAAATCGGAAAACATTGCCGTGGCTGTTTTACCTTCATTGATCCGGCGGTAAAGCTCACTGGCTCTTACTACCTGTTCTTTTGACGGTTTTGTGCGAACAGACTCATAACCGATGATGTCGTCGCCATCGAAAATGGGGGTTACATAAGCGTCAACCCAATAAAAGTCGCCGTTTTTGTTCCTGTTCTTGACGATACCCATCCAGTGTTTTTTGTTTTTTATGGTGTCCCATAAATCCTGAAAAGCGGCGGGGGGCATGTCGGGGTGCCGAATGACGTTGTGGTTCACATTCATCAATTCATCGGCATCAAACCCACTGACATCTACAAAGCTTTGATTGAAGCTTGAAATAATCCCTTTGAGATTTGTTGTCGAAATAAGTGGTTTATCAAATGTGACTTCAGTATCGGTGATGGGTAAGTTTCTTTTCATGAGATCTCTCAGTGGATTCTACATCCTATTTGGTGAGATAAATTCCTTACAGTCAGTGTGGCGCTGTTCTAGCTTATATCCACCTGCGATGGAAGGTTGCCGAGTTTCTAATCGAGTTTTAGTTCAAGTACCAATTTGTAGGACGAGCATCACGATTGAGTCTTAATAGATATCGAATGATTTTTCAAATTCTTCAATTTTTTTCGGTTTGTCGTACAAGTAGCCTTGGAAGTTGTCGCATCCTAAATCAGTCAGCATCTGTTTTTGACTATCTGTTTCAACGCCTTCTGCAATGACTTTCACGCCCATACTTTTACCGAGTGCAATAATACTTTTTACGATGGCTTCATCACCTTGATCTTGCTCAAGATCTTTGACGAAAGATTGATCGATTTTGAGTTCGTCAATCGGCAAGCGTTTAAGGTAGGAAAGAGAAGAAAAGCCCGTACCAAAGTCATCAAGCGACAGTTTTACACCTAGGCTTTTTATGGCGTTCATTTTAGTAATGATAGTTTCGAAATCTTCTACAAATACCGACTCTGTGAGTTCTAACTTGATCATTGAAGGAGAGACATTTGTGGACGAGATCATATCGGCTAATTGTGAAAAAAAGGTTTCTTGCATGAATTGCCCAACACTGACGTTGATAGAGAGTGGAATGTCTTTCAATTTGGGATGAGTGGACCATTTCTTCAGATGCTGACAGCTGGTTTGCAGTACCCAATAACCGATCATGTTGATCAAGCCACTTTCTTCCGCGACAGGAATAAAATCTGCTGGGGAGATGAGTCCATTTTCAGGATCGTTCCATCTGATTAATACCTCAGCACCGACAGGATCACCGTATGCGTCAACTTGAAGCTGACAAGCCAGGAATAGATCGTTAGGAATTGCTGCCTTTAGCTTTGATTCAATATAGAAGCGCTTTTCTAAGTTTTCCTGCATTGACTGGTCGAAAAAGTGAATCGATTTTTCTTTTGATGTCTTGGCTTCAAGAGTGGCTAATTCAGAAAATTTAAGTACATCCTGAGCAGAGTGTTTAGCAGATTCAAAGAGGCTTATGCCAAGTCTTATATCTGGTTCATATTTCAAGTTTGAGATAGCGATAGGTTCTTTGAGTGTGTTTACAATATTTTCAGCAAAGGTATGCGCCATGCTCGCCGCCTGCTCTTGAGAATGGCTGATGCCTTCTAATACGATCGAGAAAATATCTGCTCCGTAACGAGCGAGAGTGGCACCCTCAATAAGTATGTCGCTAAGTCGTTTACTGATCTCAATAAGAACGTAATCCCCACTGCGATAACCCAAAGTGTTGTTGAGTGCTTTGAAATTTTTGATATCTATTAGTATCAATGCACTCTTCAATCCATTTCCACTTGGCGAAAGAAGAATATGCTCAAGGTTTTTTATTAACTGTGATTTGTTCGGTAAGTGCGTTAAAGCGTCAAAATAGGCAAGGTGTTCAATTTGCTTTTCAGCTTCTTTGATGTCGCTGATATCGTTAAACGAGGCGACATAGTTGGTTACGTTGCCATCATTATCCTTGACGACATTGATTTTTAGCCATTCAGGATAGACTTCGCCATTTTTTCGCTTGTTCCAGATTTCTCCTTGCCACCATCCAGATTCGATAATTTTCTCAGACATCAAGACATAAAACTCGTCTGAGTGTCTTCCTGATTTCAAAACGGAGGGGCCTTTGCCAAGAACTTCAGCTTCAGAATAACCTGTAATTTCAGTGAAGGCCTGATTGACGCGAATGATCTTCTTTTTATCGTCCGTGATCATTTTTGCCTCATTAGACTCAAACGCGCTGGCTGCTACACGCATTTCATTTTCAACATTTTTTTGTGCGCTAATGTCTGTTATGACACCGCTAAATCTTCGTGCTACACCTTGCTCGTCGCGTTTAGTCGCGAGGCCTCTGGCGAGATACCATTTGTATTCTCCATTAGGCAGTTTAAGTCTATGTTCGTTTTTAAAGCTCGATGATTGGCCTCGTATATGAAGATCAATCGCATTTCTGAGTTGACAGATATCTTCTGGATGCACGTATCTCAGCCAGCTATCTGTGTCTACATATCTGGGATTGTCAGCCCCCAGCGTGTGAGTCCAGGCACCAAAATACTTAAATTCACTTTTTTCTAGGTTCCAGTCCCACAGGCCATCACCAGCAACTTCCATCGCAAAGTTGGATTGCTTTTCAAGTTCCAATTCAGCTTCATGGACTTTATCCAAACGGCGTAAGACAGATCTCATCGTGTAAAACAAAAGAACGGCGGTAAACAGAACAAAAAGCCATCCTTTAAGTGTGTTTATAGTCATCTGCCATTCAGTATCTCGGGATAGTTCAAATACTGCTTTATCCGAGAATAGTATCCAGACTGTGGCAATGAGAAAGTAGGCGAGAGATATTCTAAGCGCAGTCTGTTGCGATGAAGAGTTGCTCATAGTCATGCCAGATAGTCCCTTTCATTCAGGCATATCGATATAAGCCTAAAGTGAGTGTTTTAAGATGGAGGAGGTTTACGCTACTAAAGGTGACAATATAGATGCATAAACATTCAAGAGATTTGGTTTATATCCGATCGCTAATGACGGCACATCATCAGGTGAAGCATCTAGTTGCGCGGCATATTACATGAATAAATTATTCATAAGAAGAAATAATGATAACTTCTTGATCTGGATCAATGTTCTCTTGAAAAACTTTCTTGAATGGCATTAACCTTGATTAAGGCTGGTTTGCATGGGCAATTGAAATGATAAGATTCTCAGCAACTTCGTTTGGCAACGAAATCTCGCTTGGACAAGTATGAGCCTATTAGCAAACATGATTTCACGAGTGGTGTATGGAACTTCCACTACGACCCGATAATGAGGATAAACGCCTCGAGGCACTCAATGCTTCACAGTTACTCGACACGAGCAAAGAGGCGGTGTTTGACAATCTAACGCTGTTGGTGAGTAAGTTTTTTGATGTGCCTATCGTAGCGATCTCTCTTGTAGATGAGGTCAGGCAGTGGTTTAAATCGATACACGGATTGGATGTCTGTGAGACCTGTCGGGATGTGTCATTTTGTGGGCACGTGGTTTACCAAGGCAGCCCGATAATTGTCTCCGATGCCAGAAGCGACAAGCGCTTCTTTGATAACCCGATGGTTAAAGATAGCCCGAATATTGTTTTCTATGCTGGCGTTCCCATCCGTTATACATATAAAGGCGAGGTGTATTACCTCGGCACACTCTGTGTTATCGACTATGTGAAGCGAAGCTTTTCACCTGAAGAGTTGGAGATGCTGGGGCGTTTTGCCTTTCTTTTAGAGTCGCTGATTGAAACACGGTTGCCTGCTAAAAAGTTTGATGCGCTCTCCAAACAGTTGGCGACGGACTCCATTGAGTTACGAGACCTCGAAGATAGCATACGCCATCTACAGACGGTTTCTGAGACGGATCTGCTGACCGAACTGCCTAACAGACGCTATTTGAAACGCATTCTGGAAGACTCCTGGTATGGAGATATGCGGCAGAAAAATATCTGTTTGATGATGATTGATCTCGATAACTTCAAACAGGTGAATGACGCACATGGCCATCATGTCGGTGACATCATCCTGAAAAACGTCGCTCAAGGTCTGAAAAGTCACGTCAGGTTGGGTGAAGATACGCTATGCCGGTTTGGTGGCGATGAATTCATTCTGGTGTCGTTTAATCAGGAGCCAGAAGGCTTCACGGTCCTGGCGCAGAAAATACTGACTCACTTTATAGATAGCCCGGCACACGCTGACTTTAGGGATATTACGGTCTCTATTGGCGGATGTATCAGTACTGATAAAGCACATGACTTTGAGACCTTGCTCAAATCAGCGGACGCTCAGCTCTACAAAGCGAAAGCCGATGGTAAGAATAAATTTGAGTTTGAAGCACTGACTTAATACAACTCACCAAACACATCGCGATAGGTGAGATACACCCGCACATCAAACTCTAACTGATGGTAATTCGGTTCCATGTGCGTACAAAGCTTATAAAACGCTTTGTTGTGGTCTTTCTCTTTCAAATGGGCGAGCTCGTGCACCACGATCATGTTTAAAAACTCTGGTGGCGTCGTTTTAAACACAGAGCCAATTCGCATTTCATTCTTGGCTTTTAATTTACTGCCTTGAACACGCGACACATAACTATGTAAGCCCAATGCCTGATGCAACACATCCAGCTTATCATCATACACCACCTTACTCAGCGGGTTTGATTGACGCAGGTACTGGTTTTTTAACTCCATCACATAGGCGTACAAGGCTTTGTTGGTTTTAATGTCGTGCGTAACGGGGTATTTGTTTAACAGAAACTGGCCTAATGTTTCCTTGGAAATAGCCGCTCTGACTTGGTCAAGAACCGGTTCAGGATAGCCAGTTAAATATTTTAATTGCATGAGTGAAAAGAGTTTATTGTCGGTAGGGTGATTAAGTCTTAAAACTATACAGCAGCGTAAGCATTTTTAACGTACCCCTTTCCAAATGCTTATGGCATGATAGCCACTCTAGCTCGCTTGTCGCGGGCAAATTCCCTATTTAATTTTAAGCGCCTGCCAATCTTGGCAGGTGAAAGTACGCGTTGGAGTTACTCAACATGAATGTATTACAACCTGAAATCGTTATTTCGGAACTGGACCTTAAGCGAATTGAACGGATTCTTTCGACGCTGTCACACGCTGAACTTGAGCGAGTTGCCACGCTGGAAGATGAGTTGGAAAGAGCCAATGTGGTTGAGCCTACGGCTATCCCTAAAAATGTGGTGACGATGAACTCAACAGTGAAATTCAGCGTATCGTCATCACAGCAGACATTTTGCCTGACATTGGTTTACCCAAATGATATGACCAATGACGGGAAAACCATTTCGATACTGGCTCCGGCCGGTAGTGCCATGTTGGGTTTAGTGGAAGGGGACGAAATCGAGTGGCCAACACCCGAAGGCAAAGCGATGAAAGTGAAGGTGGAAGAAATTATCTATCAGCCTGAAAGAGCAGGGGAGTATCACCGCTAAAAGCTGTTATTCACGCCATCATCCATGGTTTGACCTGGTTGGGTTTGCACTCAAGCCCAACCTAAGCAGCCTGCCTCGGGCTAGCCAAATTAATCTTTACCCTTCAAAACATTAACGTTGTTTTAACCCTATCTGTGTTACATTGCGCGCCTTTCAGTTAGACGCAAGCGTAATGACTTCCAACACTTCTTTATCTTCCTATTCATTGCCATGGGTGATTTTGGCTTTGGCCATCGGTAGTTTTTGTATTGGCACCACGGAGTTTGTGGCTATGGGGCTGATTCAGGAAATCGCCTCAGATTTATCGGTGTCGATTCCTTCAGCTGGGTATTTTATTACGGCCTATGCCTTGGGTGTTACCGTCGGTGCGCCGATATTAGCCATCTTGGGTACCAAGTTACCGCGTAAACGTTTATTACTGGGCTTGATGCTGTTTTACGGTGTGGCCAATGCCTTTACAGCACTGGCAAACAGCGCTGAAAGTATGTTGCTAAGTCGCTTTATTGCTGGTTTGCCACATGGCGCGTATTTCGGCTTTGCTTCTTTGGTCGCTGCTGATCTAGCGGGGCAACAGCGTCGTGCTACGGCGATTGCCCAAGTGATGATGGGCTTAACCATTGCCAGTGTCATCGGTGTCCCTTTCGCGACCTGGCTGGGACAATCATATGGTTGGCGGGCTGGCTTCGAGTTTTCGGCAATGATTGCAGTCGTGACCATCTTGGCCATTAGCTATTTTGTGCCGCATATTAAACCGCATGCCTCGGCCAGTATTCGTAAGGAAATAGCTGGCTTTAAAAATATCCATATGTGGTTGACGCTGGCGATCGGTGCGATTGGTTTTGGCGGCTTATTTTCTGTGTATAGCTATGCCTCGCCGATCCTGACTGAATACACCGGTGCAAGTGTTCAAATTGTGCCGGTTGCCTTAGCTGTCTTCGGTATCGGTATGGTGTTTGGTGGGCTGGTAGCAGGCTGGTTGGCGGACAAACATCTGAATAAAACCATCGTTGGCGTTTTAGTTAGTTCCTCAGCCGCTTTTATTATTGCCGCGTTGAGCATGACACAAGTTTATAGTGCAGTTGCGGCTTTGTTTCTGATTGGCTTTACCGTAACGGGCTTGGCAGGTGTGTTGCAGATCCGGTTGATGGATGTCGCTGGCGAATCGCAAGCCTTAGCCGCATCACTCAATCATTCAGCTTTTAATGTCGCCAACGCCTTGGGAGCATTTTTAGGTGGCTTTGTAATCAGCCAGCAAATGGGGTGGATTGCGCCTGTCTGGGTCGGTTTGGCTCTGAGTCTGTCGGGCTTGCTGCTGTTTAAACTTGCACTGACTGTTGAAGCCCGGACAGTTTAAACCACATCAGAAATGTGGGGTGGGCTGAACTTACTAAAAACCTCCTTGCTACCTTTCTGAACATTTGAGAAAGTGGATTTGTAATGGCTATTTCGATCGTCTTCTTGGATTTTTAGAAAAGGAAGCAAAATGAAGAAGGTTATAAAGAAAGAGTCGCTTAAGTTTTTGAAGCTCTTGCTGGTCGGGTTGTTGCTTATCATCGTCCTAGTGTTATCAGGTGAACAACTCAAGGGTAGTGAAATACTGATACTGAGCATCATCCCCTATATTCTTTACCAGATTTACTGCGTTATTCACCGGAAAATGCGACACAAGAAGAAATAACCACCCGCAGTCTTAACTTGAGTCCTAGCTGGAAACAAGAAGCTAAATTGCAGTAAGCCCGTCCTAAAATGTAGAAGGTTTCTTCATCAACAAGGAATGGTCATCATGGTCAAAACACTTGACGAACGTTATGCAGAATCTGAACGTCAGCTCACTAAACAAGCGCCTTGTGAAACAGAAGCGGAGTATCGGAAATCGGCCGAAACGGGAAGTCCCGAAGCCTTGCTGGCTCTCGCCCGAGCCTTGATAGACGGAAGTATTGAACACCAGGACCCTGATGAAGCCTTGCTCTGTTTAGACCGGATTCGAAATGTAGTGGAGTATGCAAACATATCCGATGATGAGCTAGCCGTGGTGGAACGCGAGGCTAAGAAGAAACAGCACGAACTTGGGGAAGCCCAGCAACTAGAGTACATGCATAATCAGGATGCCTGAAGAAGCCTATTCTTCAGTGCGGCAGTATAGAACCCCGAGACTTCAATGTCTGTTTAAGCCCCTAATTAAAAGTTGTCTGTCCCTTTCAGTTTTACGGCAAATTACTTATAAACAAAGGCTTTTGCTATCGTCTGGCTATCTGCCGGGATATCAATTTTTCCGCCGTGTGACGTTATCTGTACGACTAATGCACCGCCAGACTTACGAACATAGCCTTCATATTTTCTATTCAGCTTTGTTTCAACTTTGACGCGTGAATCAACATAGTTGGTTAGCTGATGAGGTGCGACTTGGACATACGTCTTTTTCCGTTGTGGTACACGCTCTTGTTTTGTCGTCACTTCCTGCTTGCTGGCTATCGCTGTCGCTAAGGAACGCTCTTCGTCCCAGCTAACTTCCACGTCATCGACTTTTTCACCATTAACAAGCAGCGATAAACCGAGTATGCGTGGCCATTCCTCTGTTGGATACAAGGAAATATATTTCCAATTCACCGCACTTTTAGGCTGAATAGAGAAGGTTAATGTCGCTTGTTCTGCCACGTATGCCTCATAGGCTTCATAAACACCGTCACTTAAGCTGATGTCAGCATTCGTAAAAAAGCTTTTTAACGCTTCAAGATGATGCTCTGCATATTCCTCAACAGGCACGTCACTTTTTCCGGCACAAAACTCAGCCACATTATCGCTATAGCCCAAATCCTGAACATCGACTTTGAATGTACCGACCTGAATATCCGGTGAAGTGAAGTCCCGCAGGTTAGCAATATGAGGTATTTCAACGGTGGTATATACCGCATTCATATCATGCGCTATCAAATCGATATTGAATCTGGCCAGTCTTTCCTTCTGTGAATAGTCAAAGTTGATATTCATACTTGCGTCGAGCGTGGAATAGCCTAATTCAGGCAGCAGCGTCATATCCACTGACTCAATCTCACCACAGCCCTGAGCCGCAATATGGTTCATAAATTGTTCAAACGGGGCTGGCTCTTGTGTGTACACATCAAGCATGTCGACGCTTGTATTTAGATGATTGATTTTAAGTTGAATTTTAGGGATGATCTCGCCCGCGCTGAGCTTGTCATCGAGAGTGAAATAATCAAACGCACTATCCAGGATAAAGTCGACCGAGTCTATCTGAGCGAGCTTTCCATAAGGTGGGGTGGAAATAGAGACTTCGCTAAGTGAAATTTTGCCGTTTAAAGCGCTAAAAAATGTCTCATACTTGATCTGGACAAAAGGGCTAACAGACTCAATGAACGAATCTACATTGCTTTTAGTGACGTAATAGAAATAGCCATAGGCTGAAGATAAACAAATTACGATAAAAACCAGTATTTTCGCTAGAAGTTGCATTGAGACTTAATCCCTGTCGTTAACTATGAAGTCAGTATACCGCTTTAGCTTCAAGCTGATTGACTCCGTGATTTCTGAACTTTTTACTCTGACCCCGACTATTTAACCATTGGTACATCGAATGAAACAAATTGGATGGTTGCTTTGCGTCTTATTCAGTTCGAACGCGCTGGCTGCGAGCGAAGTTGAAATCCCTTTGCTGGCTGAAACCGCACATCTCCAGACCGCGATCGGTCACGTCCTCGAATTCGATGAAAACGGTCAGGGTGCTCTTGCCGCTGATGATTGCAACCGACTTGAGATGTCCGACATGCAGCTGGCGACCGAAGATGCCCAGCTGTCTGTCGATATGGCATTGACCGCCACGACTGGTGCCTACGTACTTGGCGCCTGTCGCGGCCTGAAGCCATGGAAAGGCCGACTTGCAATGAAACTGACTCCTCAGGTTCTGGAGTCAGGGCTGGCCATCGAGTTTGTGCCTGATTCAATAGAATTATCGCGTCCAGATAGTAGCCCCGGCCTTTTGAGCAAACCTGTCAAGGTCATTACTGATGCGCTGGTGCTACCACGAATGAAGAGCGTGAAAATTGATCTGGCCGAGCCTCTAGCCGCCCTTGATCAATTGATCGAGCAATCACTTGGGCCGGTGAGTGCGCAAGAGGGTGAGCAGACCCTGGTTCAGCGTACCCGCATTACCCACATCCAAACTGAAGAAACGGGTCTCAGGGCCTGGCTGGCATTTCAGGTTCGCGAACCAGAGCTGACCGAACAGGTGGCCGAGCCAAGTTTCGACGAAAGCGAGCTGGCTGAATGGCAAACGCTTGAAGATGAGCTGGACGGCTTTCTGACCACCATCATTTACGCGCTGGCCAGTTCAACAAATTCCCGTGCCTTACGGGTTGAATTACTCGCTACGTTACTGGACGCTCGACACGCTATTGCCGAGGCGCTGACGAACGATGATGCTGATTATGATCCGGTTCGAGAACTTTTCGTGACCACATGGGATCGGCTGAGGCCACTGATGAACGAACTTGAAGGTCTGGAAACGCCAGGTTTGGAAGTGGATTTCAAGCTCGCCGCGTTTATAGCGGGTGGTGACGCGCTGCGGGCACTTGACGCCCTCGGGCCCGAATATGGTTTCGAGATCACGCGAGACGGACTACGCAGGCTTGCCCGTTTGCTGTTGGGCGAAACGGCGCCTCCAAGTTTTACACCGTTACCCTTAGAGGTCGACCCCGAGTTTCGCGATTTGTTTGGGTTTAATATCAGAGACGAAGACATATCCGCAACCGAAGAATTGACGCGACTCATCGCCAGTGGTTTTGGCCATCTAGGTGATTGGTTGGTGCCGGTCGCCCATGCCCGTAAAGTGATTCCGGCCGAGGCTTTGAAGGGGTTAGTGCCGCAACGGGATAATTTGGATGACTACCTTGATCTGGTTGCCAGCTTGTTGAAACAGCAGTCCAGCGCCTGGCTAGCCGAAAATAAGAAGATGCCTAAAAGACTGACTAAGCGACTTGATCCCCTGGTTCGTGCGACAGCATGGAAAGAATCCTGTTGGCGCCAGTTCACAGGTTCAAGTAGCGACCCGCAAGTGTTGCGTTCACCTGTTGGTGCCGTGGGCATGATGCAGATCAATGGTCGGGTCTGGCGTAAGGTCTACGACCTCGACCGCCTTGTTGATGAGGTCGACTACAACGTGAATGCGGGTATCGATATTCTGACGCACTACATGATTGATTATGCTATCCGACGTGGCGAGCACGAACAGCCCGGTGGTGATGATAATTTGATAAAGGCAACCTATGCGGCTTATAACGGCGGACCGGGGCAATTGTCACGCTACCGTCGCGATGACACACCCGGCAGATTAAAGGCCATCGACAAAGCCTTCTGGAGCTACTATTCGAGTTTCAAGGCTGGTGATTTGCCGGATATCTCAGGCTGCTACGTGGTGGGTAATTAAGTGCTTTTATTGCGACCCAATTCATCGATGCAGAAATAAAAAAGCCGACATTGAGTCGGCTTTTTTTAATTAGCGAATAGGTGACATCAACTTACTTTGGGTTGTACTCATCAAAGCGGTCGATGTATTCGTCGAGGTTCGTCGCCGTCATTTCTGCAAAACGCTGAGTGAAATACTCAATGATTTGTTGTTTTTCGTTTTTTAACTTTTCAACATCATCAAACTGAGGTGCCGTACTAAATACGCTGAAACGTGCGGCAGAAAAGAGTAATGCAGAATTCACATTTTCTGCTTCGGTTTCTTCATGCTGCTGGTTAGCAAGGTCAATAAACTCATCACAACGTTCTTGGAATGTTTTTTCAGTTGGGGCGTTTTCGCTCATTTCTCTCTCGTTGTTATTAGTTAGTTATGGGTATTGATTAGCCGAAAATCGACTTTACACGGTTAACCAAAATTTTTACACGGCATAAAAAGCATTTAGCAAAGTTGCCATTGGCGTGTTTGAATTGCTTCTTCAATGGTTTTTTCACTTCCCATGTGCCTTTGAAGCCATTAGGGAAAACCACCAAATCACCGGCTTTAAATGTTACCGCTGGACTGCCATCTTCAGGTGTCATCACGCATTCGCCTTCGAGGATGTAGGCCTGTTCAGTGGTGATAAATGACCAAGGAAAAACAGCAACTTCTTTCTGCCATGTTGGCCAATGTTTGACGCCCAGTTTGTTGAGTTTTTCTTGGCTTGGGTTTGTTTCTACGGTGATTTGTTTCATGTAACTACCTGATTACTCTCATATCGCCGGTCGATATAAGTTCAGGGGTGGTAGGGTACGTGATTAGGGTTAATTTTCATAGGCAACTATGTTTCGGCATTTAGGAAAAGCAGAGCAGCCCCAAAATGGTTTGCCTTTGTTGTCACCTTTCTTGGTCTCTCTTAACACCATTTCACTTCCGCACTTAGGGCAGAGGTTCTTTTTCGCTTTTTCGGCCACAATACTCTGAACATGCTTTACATGTTCGCGGTGATTTTTGAACGTTCTCGCTAAGCGGCCTTCCTCAATAATTTGCGTGATTTCGTTGACTTGCTCAGGACTGATTACAGCCTCAGTCTTAGATTGGATATAACGTATATAACCCATGCCATAGGTAACGTTATCAGGCATTGGTGTTCTAAATTCACTGTCACCGATAAACACAATTACAGAATGAATTTGACTGTCTTCCAGAGATAGAATGGACTGTAAAGTCTTGGTGTGTTTGTAGTTTTGATGAAGTGGATTTTGAAATTTGTTGCTGTGTTTGTAAATTTTCTGCGTCCACATCTTTTGATTGGTACTACCGAAAATCCAGCCTTTGATGTTTTTGGTTTCAACCACAAACAAGCCATAAACAGACACGATGATATGGTCGATTTGCGTAGTGCCATCTTCTGTTGGAAGCGTGACGTTTTTGATTAGGTGATAAACGTCTTTATCTAGCTTCCACTTTGCAAACACATTAACAATAAACTCACCCAATATGCCTTTAAACCTGCGTGAGTTGACGATAGCAGCAAATAAGAAAAGCGGTATCAAATACCAGAGGGAGAGGAGAGATTTAAAAATCGGAGAAAAGTCCATTACCAAGTCCTTTTGGCAGCTAATGCTGAAGTAGCTTACTCCACTATATCAATAGGATCTAAATATTTATTAAGGTCATTTAAATCCCTGATTCAGTCAAACCACTATTTTCGACAATAAATCGGTTTACGCCTTCAACTATATTTTCACTGGCTATACTAACGTTAAGTGTTTCCATCGCTGCAATGTGTGCACCACTCTCAACTTCTACATAATCGAATGGATACACGGTTGTTCCCATAGTTATTTGTATTAATCGAGCTATTAAGCAGGAATGATTGACTAGTCCCTGTATATCCGTATCAGTAACTTGATAATTAGAAAATGTTATGTGTGATGCTAATTTATTGGCAGCTCGTTTTACAGACCAGTTTTGCCGGGAAACGAGTTGATTGTTTGTTGGTGCTTTTCTATGAGTTCCATCGTCCCTGAGCTTCCATTCTTGTCTGAGCTGTTCTATATGCCTGATGAAACTACACTTACCTAGATGACTATCAGACCTATCGAACAAAAAATTTATAACGGCATCGCTTTCTAAATATTCTGTGATATTTGTAACGAGTGTTGGTTGTCTCTTGTTAGTTTCGTGAAGTCTTCTCAGTTGTACTAGGAGACGTTCAAACATAGAAGATTGGAGTGTTTGAATTTTTATCTCAGTTGGATATGAGTTTTTAACGGGAGACAAACTAGCGTGATTTGCAGCTTTGAGAAAATAATATGCTGGCAATAAATGTGATACTGCGCAGGTATAGGCATACAAAGCTTGAGTAATAGTCTCATTGGTGTTGAGAGTCACTTCCTCAAAAGATGTCATTCGAAAAAATTTATCAATTGAATTATTTCCAGTTAGGGATGCCATGGTCGACCCCAATAAAAAAGCCGACTCGAGGTCGGCTTTTTAACAATTAACTTCTTAGTCCCACTTAAGACCAGCACCGGTTTGATACTCGGTGACTTTGGTCTCGAAGAAGTTCTTTTCTTTCCGCATATTAGCTTGTTCATCCAGCCAGGGCAGGGTAGCTTCAGCACCGGGGAACGGTTCTTCAAAGCCAAGCTGTTTGGCACGACGGTTAGCCGTAAAGCGGAACTGACCATGATGCACTTCTTTTGAGTAACCCAGAATTGGGTCACGCAGAATGTAACTGGCGTAGGTTTCTTCAGCGGCATCGGCTTCTTCAAACATCTGCTGGATTTTCTTCGGATCCAGTGTGACGTTTTCTTCTTTCATGATCTGCTTGCAGACACGAATACCGAACGAGGCGTGCATGACTTCGTCACGCATGATGTATTGCAGCTGTTCGGCGGTGCCTTTCATCAGGCCACGACGTTGCAAGGCAAAGATCGGTGAGAAGCCGTTGTAGAACCATGAACCTTCGAAAATACCCGCGAAGAATGCGTAAGACATGACG
>JASBUF010000027.1 GCA_030148085.1 Methylophaga sp.
TTGATGCCGGTGCCAAGAAAGTGGTGCAGTCAGCACCATCTAAAGATCACACACCGATGTTTGTTTACGGTGTGAATCACAATGACTATGCCGGTCAGGCCATCGTCTCAGCCGCCTCATGCACCACCAATGCACTGGCTCCAGTTGCTAAAGTTCTGCATGACAAATTTGGTATCAAACGTGGCCTGATGACGACTGTTCACGCGGCCACTGCTACTCAAAAAACCGTGGATGGCCCATCGATGAAAGACTGGCGTGGTGGACGCGGTATTCTGGAAAATATTATTCCTTCTTCTACCGGTGCCGCCAAAGCGGTGGGTAAAGTGTTGCCGGAGCTGAATGGTAAACTGACCGGTATGGCTTTCCGTGTCCCGACTTCCGATGTATCGGTGGTTGACCTGACCGCTGAATTGAACAGCGACGCCAGTTACGATGATATTTGCGCGGCGATGAAAGCGGCATCAGAAGGTGAGCTCAAAGGTGTGCTTGGTTACACCGACGAGAGTGTAGTATCGACTGATTTCCGTGGCCATACTGCTCCATCGAACTTTGATGCGGGTGCCGGTATCGCACTCGACAGCACCTTTGTCAAAATCGTTGCCTGGTATGACAACGAATACGGTTACACCTGCAACATGATGCGCCTTGTGCAGCATGTGGGGCAGTAATCAATTCTTCATAGTTTAATTTCACACTGAAGGGCCTGCGCTCCAGCGGCCTTTTTGTGCCTAACCATCGGGGCGAGCGCTATATTGGGTTGGCAGGTTCGTCGCGTAAAATTGATGAGGTAATTTCATGTCCGTAATCAAGATGGCTGATCTAGACCTGGCCGGTAAACGTGTCTTAATCCGACAAGATCTCAATGTGCCGTTGAAACGTGGCGTCGTCGCTGACGGTACCCGGATTCTGGCCTCCTTGCCAACGATTAAACTGGCACTGGAAAAAGGCGCCAAGGTCATGCTGATGTCCCATCTTGGTCGACCGACAGAGGGTGAGTACGAACATCAATATTCGATGGCGCCGGTGGCCAATTACCTCGCAGCCTTACTGGAGCAGCCTGTCCGTCTGGAACAGAACTGGCTGGAACCGGATTTTATCCCTGTGGAAGAGGGTGAAGTGGTGCTGTGTGAAAACGTCCGTTTTAACATCGGTGAAAAGAAAAACGATGACGCCTTGGCTAAGCGTATGGCGCAGATGTGTGATGTGTTTGTGATGGACGCCTTCGGCACCGCTCACCGCGCTCAGGCCTCTACACACGGCATTGCCAAATATGCCCCTGTTGCCTGTGCCGGGCCTTTGCTGGCTGCTGAACTGGAGGCATTGGCTAAAGCACTGGAGAATCCAGCACGTCCTCTGGTGGCGATTGTTGGTGGCTCCAAAGTGTCTACAAAATTGAGTGTGCTGGAAACACTGTCAAAGAAAGTGGATCAGCTAATTGTCGGCGGCGGCATTGCCAACACCTTTATTGCAGCAGAAGGCTATAACGTCGGTAACTCTCTCTACGAAGAAGAATTGATTGATACCTGCAAGCAGTTACGTGCCGCAGCGAAGGCGAAGGGCGGTGATATTCCGGTGCCGACCGATGTGGTCTGCGGTAAGCGGTTTGCTGAAAACGCCGAAGCGGAAACCAAAAAAGTCGACGCCGTTGCAGACGATGATATGATATTTGACATCGGCCCCAAATCCGCTGCGCAGCTTGCTGAAATCCTTAAAACAGCAGGCACCATCGTCTGGAACGGACCAGTCGGTGTATTCGAATTTAATCAGTTTGGCGAAGGCACCAAAGAAATTGCCATGGCCATCGCGGAATCTGATGCCTTTTCGATTGCCGGTGGTGGTGACACGCTGGCGGCCGTGGCGAAGTACAAAATCTGTGACGATATTTCCTATATTTCCACCGGCGGCGGTGCTTTCCTTGAGTTCTTGGAAGGCAAAAAACTGCCTGCGGTTGAAATTCTGGAGCAACGTGCGGCAGGCTAACTAACAACAATACACAGGGAGTTCAGCGTGACGGCCAGAAGACGAACAAAGATTGTTGCGACATTGGGACCGGCTACGCATAGCCCCGACGTGCTCGATGCGATGTTCGAAGCGGGCATGAATGTGGTCAGGCTGAACTTTTCTCATGGTGATCCCTCGGCTCACATTTCACTGGCAGGCAAGGTGCGTGAACGCGCCCGTGCATGTAACAAGCCGGTCGGCGTACTCGCCGATCTGCAAGGGCCGAAGATTCGCATAGCCCGCTTTCAGGAAGGTCACGTCCTGCTTAAGGAAAATGCGCGTTTTGTTTTGGATGCTGGACTCGGAACTGATGCCGGTAATGAGCATGAAGTCGGAATCGACTACAAGGCTTTGCCCAGCGATGTCAGTGCCGGTGACACCTTACTCTTGGACGACGGCCGTATCGTGCTGCGTGTAGATGCGGTAGAGGGAAAAAAGGTTATTACCCGGGTCGTCTTCGGCGGCCGTCTTTCCAATAATAAAGGCATCAATCGCCAAGGTGGCGGTTTGTCGGCGGCAGCACTGACAGAAAAAGACAAGCAGGACATTATCACCGCAGCCAGAATGCAAGCCGATTACCTTGCTGTGTCTTTTCCCCGTAGCGCGGAAGATATTCACGAGGCCAGACGCTTGCTGCACGCCGCCGGTGGCCATGCTGCGATTGTGGCTAAGATCGAGCGCGCTGAAGCGGTTGATGCTATCGAAGAAATTATTCAGGCGGCCGATGCGATCATGGTGGCACGTGGTGATTTAGGCGTCGAAATGGGCGATGCTGCGCTGCCTCCGATTCAAAAGCGCATTATTGGCATGGCGCGGCGGATGAACCGCATCACCATCACCGCTACGCAGATGATGGAGTCGATGATAGAAAATCCGATTCCGACACGTGCCGAAGTGTTTGACGTTGCTAATGCTGTACTGGATGGCACCGATGCGGTGATGCTGTCTGGGGAAACTGCGGTTGGTAAAAACCCGATTAAAACCATCGCTGCGGTCCATCGAATTTGCCTGCAGGCTGAGCAAGAGCGTGAAATTCGGGTCTCGCGTCATCGCATTGATTCCAAGTTCGAAGGCATGGATGAAGCGATTGCTATGGGTGCGATGTATCTGGCCAATCACCTTAACGTTAAAGCCATTGCGGCGTTGACTGAGTCAGGTTCTACAACACTATGGATGTCACGGATCAGTTCGGGGATTCCGATCTTTGCTTTAACCCCTCATGAGAATACAGCCCGTCGCGTCACTCTTTACCGCGGTGTTTATCCCATCAAGTTTCCTCGCAAGCATCAGGACCACGCTTCGCTGAACCGCGACATGATTGATGAGCTCAAGCGTCGCGGCGTTGTCAGTGATGGTGATATAGTGATCATTACAAAAGGGGATCTGGAGATTCAGGGCAGCACCAATGCACTCAAACTGGTGCAGGTCGGTGATATGGTCGATCCTCAGATCGAAAGCTAAAACTGCGGCTCACGCAGTGTTTTCACAGGAGAGGAATTATGGCTCTCATTTCATTGCGTCAATTGTTGGATTATGCGGCTGAGCATGATTTTGGCGTGCCTTCGTTCAATGTCAGTAATATGGAGCAACTGCACGCGATTATGCAGGCCGCTGTTGCGACTAACAGTCCGGTTATTATGCAGGCCAGTGCCGGTGCGCGGAGTTACGCCGGTGAACCGTTTCTGCGCCACTTACTGCTGGCAGCGCTGGAAGTCTACCCAGATATTCCTATTGTCATGCATCAGGATCATGGGGCATCGCCAGCGGTGTGTGCTCGCTCGATTCAATCCGGTTTTAGTTCGGTTATGATGGACGGTTCGTTGCAGGAAGACATGAAAACACCGGCTGAGTATGAATATAACGTGCGCGTGACCCGAGAAGTGGTTGCTATGGCGCATGCCTGTGGTGTCTCTGTTGAGGGCGAACTGGGTTGTCTGGGTTCGCTGGAAACCGGTGAGATGGGCGAAGAAGATGGCCATGGTGCCAAAGGGGCGCTCGATCACAGCCTGCTGTTGACCGATCCGGATGAAGCGGTCGACTTTGTAAAACGCACCGAAGTCGATGCGCTAGCCGTGGCTATCGGCACGAGTCATGGGGCCTATAAATTTAGCCGGCCACCGACTGGCGACATTCTCGATATTGAGCGTATTAAGACGCTGCGCAAGAAGTTGCCAAATACCCATTTCGTGATGCATGGCTCCAGCTCGGTACCGCAGGATTGGCTACACATCATCAATACCCATGGTGGCGATCTCGGTCAGACCTATGGCGTGCCGGTGGAGGAAATTGCGGAAGGTATCAAGTCTGGTGTGCGTAAGGTCAATATCGATACCGATCTGCGCATGGCCTCAACGGGTGCCATTCGTCAGTTTATGACGGATGAGACCAAAAAGGCCGAATTTGATCCGCGTAAATTTATGAAGGCGTCGACGGATGCCATGCAGGCGATTTGTCAGGCTCGTTATGAGGCCTTTGGCAGTGCCGGACATGCCGACAAAATCAAGCCGATTCCGCTCAGCAAAATGGTCGAACGTTATGCCAAGGGTGAATTAAAACCGGTTTTATCCTGAGCTGGTCAAAAGCAACAAAAAAAGGCGGTCTCTGGCCGCCTTTTTTGCCTTAAACCAATCAGTTGCGAGCTAAACGCCTGAATGCGGTAAACTAATGCTTTTGTAATGGGGAGTGGTTCGTGCATCAACTATTAGCGATTGCAATTGGCGGTGCAGTTGGCTCAATGCTGCGGTTCCTTGTTTCCACCAGTGTTCATCGTGTGATGGGCAAAGACTTTCCCTATGGCACATTAACTGTTAACGTGCTCGGTTCGCTGCTGATGGGCTTTTTATTCATCATGCTTGTCGAGCGTCAAATCAGCTCCATTGAGCTACGATCGGGCGTGCTGTTTGGTGTGCTGGGCGCGTTCACGACCTTTTCGTCGTTTTCGTTCGAGACCCTGGCTTTGGTCGAAAGCGGCGATCTCGGCAAGGCGTTCATCAATGTATTTATGAGTGTGACCTGTTGCTTATTGGCAACCTGGGTAGGCTTAGGAATAGGAAGACAGCTATGAGTAACGCTGTAACAATGGCCCGTATCTATCTCATTGAAGGCCGAGACGATGTCAATAAAGTCATCACACGACTGATAGAAATAGATGCCCGTGGATTCACCGTTTTTAAAGGGGTAGCAGGTCTTGGCACCGATCATCGGCTGCATAAAGCTTCGCTACTGGCACTCTCGTCGGAGTTGCCCATCATCATTGAGTTTTTTGATGAGCCTGAACGAGTCAAGGAAATCATTAAGCAACTGGGCAGTTTGGTGAAACCCGATCTGGTTGTTAGCTGGCCTGCACAAACTGGAATTTGAAAAAGAGATGTTAGACCCGAAGTTACTGAGAAACGATGCTGAAGAAGTGGCTGCGCAATTGGCGCGCCGCGGTTTTGAGTTGGATCTTGCGCAACTGGCGCAACTCGAACAGGAACGCAAGCAAGCGCAACTGGAAGCGCAGGAGCTGCAAACCGAGCGTAATACCCGTTCCAAGAATATCGGTAAAGCCAAAGCGGCTGGTGATGATATCGCGCCGTTGTTGAAAGAAATCGATGACCTGGGCGATCGTCATAAAGCAGCGGAAGCGCGCCTTGCTCAGGTGTTGGAACAGTTAAATAACATCGCTTTGAGTGTCCCTAATCTACCGCAAGCCGATGTGCCGGCCGGTAAAGATGAAAATGACAACGAAGAAGTCTCTCGTTGGGGTGAACCTCGGCAGTTTGAGTTTGAACCCAAAGATCACGTCGATCTGGGTGCTGCACTTGGCGGTATGGACTTTGAAACCGCAGCCAAGATCAGTGCGGCACGTTTTGTCACCTTGAAAGGGCCATTGGCACGTCTGCAACGTGCATTGACTCAGTTTATGCTCGATATGCATAGCGAGCAGCACGGCTACACTGAAACCTATGTGCCGTATCTCGTCAATGCAGATTCCTTGCAGGGCACCGGTCAGTTGCCGAAGTTTGAGGCCGACTTGTTTAAGGTGAATGATGGTCAGTTTTATTTGATTCCAACGGCGGAAGTGCCGGTCACCAATATCGTTCGCGATACCATCAGTGAAAATGATCAATTGCCGCTGAAATTTGTCGCGCATACACCATGCTTCCGAAGTGAGGCAGGTTCGCATGGCCGTGATGTACGTGGCCTGATTCGTCAGCATCAGTTTGAAAAAGTCGAATTGGTGCAGATTGTCCGTCCACAAGACAGCGCCGCGGCGCATGAAGAACTGACCGCGCATGCTGAGAAGATTCTGCAGTTACTGGATTTGCCTTACCGTAAGGTGAATCTGTGTACCGGAGATCTGGGCTTCTCTTCTACCAAAACCTACGACTTGGAAGTGTGGTTGCCGAGTCAGCAGACCTACCGTGAAATTTCGTCATGCAGTAATTTCGGTGACTTTCAGGCACGTCGTCTGCAAGCGCGCTGGCGAAATCCGGAAACCGGTAAGCCGGAACTGGTGCATACGTTGAACGGTTCCGGTTTAGCGGTAGGCCGCACCTTGCTGGCGGTAATGGAAAATCATCAACAAGCGGATGGTTCGATCGCTATTCCTCAAGCTCTACGACCTTATTTAGGTGGTCAGGACAGCATCCGTGCTTGATGAATTCAGTCTGGTCCAGAAGATTATCATCTGGGCAATTCCGGTCTTATTCGCGATTACCGTGCATGAAGTGGCCCATGGCTGGGTCGCACTCAAATTCGGAGACCGTACCGCACAAATGATGGGCCGACTGACGCTCAATCCATTCAAGCATATCGATCCGGTCGGGACCGTATTAGTGCCTGGTGTGTTGCTGTTGCTCGGCGGCTTTATTTTTGGCTGGGCCAAACCGGTGCCGGTGACCTTTCAGAACCTGCGTAAACCAAAAACTGATATGGCCTGGGTTGCCTTGGCTGGGCCGATGGCGAACCTGCTTATGGCAGTGTTGTGGGCGTCTATTGCCAAGCTGGGTTTAATGCTGGCACAGAGCGGAAGTGGCATTGGCGAGCCGATGCTGTTTATGGGCCTGGCCGGTGTTTTGATAAACGGCATGCTAATGATGCTGAATTTATTGCCGCTGCCCCCGCTGGATGGTGGTCGCGTATTGGTCAGCGTATTGCCGGGTCCGATGAGCTGGCAGGTCAGCCGGTTGGAGCCTTACGGCTTTATCATTCTGCTTGGCTTATTGTTTTTTGGTCTGCTTGGCCTCATTCTGTGGCCACTGGTTAGTGGCTTATTGTCTGTGTTGGCCTGGTTGTTTAATCTGCCACCCCAGATTTTTTTCACCATTTTATAAATAGATTGATACCTATATCAGGAGATCACTTTGGATACGGTAGCTTTACAGTCACGACGAATCGTTTCGGGCATGCGTCCAACTGGACAACTGCACCTGGGGCATTACCACGGCGTGCTGAAAAACTGGATCAAATTGCAGCATGAATTCGACTGTTTCTTTTTTGTAGCGGATTGGCACGCGCTGACCACCCACTACGAAGACAGCGGAATTATCGAAGAAAGTGTCTGGGAAATGGTGATCGACTGGCTGGCCGCAGGTATCGAGCCGTCGGCGGCCTCTCTGTTCCTGCAATCCAAGGTGCCGGAACATGCGGAATTACACCTATTACTGTCAATGATGACACCCCTGTCATGGCTGGAGCGGGTACCTACCTATAAAGATCAGCAGGAAAAACTGAAAGAGAAGGATCTGTCGACATACGGTTTCCTCGGTTATCCCTTGCTGCAAAGCGCTGATATTTTGATTTACCGTGCCGGTCAGGTGCCGGTGGGTGAGGATCAGGTCGCTCATGTGGAACTGACCCGTGAAGTTGCGCGTCGTTTCAACCACATTTACGGTCGTGAAAAGGACTTCGAAGAAAAAGCCGAAGCCGCGATTAAGAAAATGGGCAAGAAAAACGCCAAGTTGTATAACACCTTACGTAAGTCTTATCAGGAAAAAGGTGACACCGAAGCGCTGGAGACCGCACGTGAGTTGCTGAAAAGCCAGCAAAACCTGGCCTTGGGTGATACCGAGCGCCTGTTCGGTTATCTGGAAGGCGCGGGTAAGGTCATTTTGCCGGAACCCAAAGCCTTACTAACACCGGCCTCAAAAATGCCGGGGCTGGACGGACAGAAAATGTCCAAATCCTATGGTAATACGATCTCTCTACGTGAGCCGGAAGCTTCGCTGGCAGATAAAATCAAGCGTATGCCGACGGATACCAACCGGGTCCGCCGCAGTGACCCAGGTGATCCGGATCGTTGTCCTGTCTGGCAATTGCACGAAGTCTATGCCACGGAAGATCAGAAACAATGGGTTCAGGAAGGCTGCCGTACGGCTGGCATTGGTTGTCTGGATTGTAAGGGGCCACTGATTGATGCTGTTACCGCTGAATTGCGACCGATTCGGGAACGTGCGGCTGATTTCAGTGAACATCCGGAAGATGTACGCCGAATCATTGATGATGGCACTGCTGCAGCCCGTGAAGTGGCTCAGGAGACGCTCTCTGAGGTCAGAAATGCAATGGGCCTCAACTACAAATAATTACTGAGAATTTATGGCAGAACGTATACAGAAAGTCCTGGCAAGAGCGGGTTATGGCTCACGTCGTCAGATAGAAACCTGGATCAAGGAAGGACGGGTCAGTTGCAATGGTGAGACCGCGAGTCTGGGGGACCAGATAAGCGAAGGTGACCGGCTGCGTCTTGATAACAAGCCGCTGTCACCGAAACGTCTGTGGCAACAGCCACAACAAGTTATTTTGTACAACAAACCGATTGGTGAAGTCTGTACACGTCGCGATCCGGAAGGGCGCCGTACAATTTTCCAATCCTTACCAAAACCAGAACAAGGCCGCTGGGTTAGTGTGGGGCGGCTCGATTTAAACACCAGTGGTCTGATCATCCTGACCACCGATGGCGAGTTGGCAAATCGTTTAATGCACCCTGCCAATGAAATGGATCGTGAATACGCAGTACGTGTACTCGGTGAAGTCACACCGGAAATGATGCAGGCTCTGCGTGATGGCGTGGAACTGGATGACGGTATCGCCAAATTCAACGATATTCAGCAATCGGGTGGTGAAGGCGCCAATAAATGGTTCCACGTGGTGATCCAGGAAGGGCGTAACCGTGAGGTGCGCCGTCTTTGGGAAAGTCAGGGTGTACAGGTCAGTCGTCTGATGCGGGTACGTTACGGGCCGATTATCATGCCTAATAACCTGCGCATCGGAAACTGGAAAAAACTGGAAGAGGGTGATCTCGAGTATTTGTATGAGCAGGCAGGAATGCGACCCGCCGCTTCTGCAAAGAAAGGCAAAGCGACAACTGGCAGAAAACCGCAAAAATCAGCCAGACCAGTAAAAGCAGACAAACCAGCTAAAGCAGACAAAGCTGTATCTTCTCCCTATAAAGGCAGAAAGCAGACAGATGATGCGCCTAAATCAAGCAGTGGCAAACGCAACCCGAGAATTCGCGGTCGTTAGATCTACATAGTCTGGACAGACGGGGCGCAGACAGTCATGTTGCGTCCGGTCTGTTTGGCTTGATACAAGGCCATATCGGCACGTTCAAACAGGTGATAGGCCTCTTCATCCGCTTCCAACTGCGCAACACCGACACTGATGGTAAATCGGAATGTCTTGGTATTATCAGTGCAATGATTTTCCGCAACAGCAAGGCGCAGGCGTTCAGCCACGATAGTTGCTGCCGACACATCCGTATTACTTAGTACTAAAACAAATTCCTCGCCACCGAAGCGAAATGCGATATCACTGCGTCGCATGGATTGAGTAATCGTGCTTGAAAGCGCTCTGAGGGCCTGATCGCCGCTGCTATGTCCGTAGCTGTCGTTAATGTGCTTGAAGTTATCGATATCCAATATAATCAAAGACAACGGTGTGTTCTGACGCTGTGCCAGCTCGATTTCACGTTGCAGGCTTTTATCATAAGCAGCGCGGTTGCCAAGGCCTGTCAATTCATCATGCAGGGCTGACTGCAAGGCCTGTTTGTACAGCAGGCAGTTTCGAAGAGGGTAGACCAGCAGGCACAATAATTCTTCGAGTAAGCTGATTTGGGCGTCACTGAATTTATGACGACGAGTCAGGCTGAGTTCACCCAGATGCTGGCCATTTAGATCCAGTGTGTAGTTGCAGCGATGATGGCGTTGATCGGCATTATCAATATGGCAGTTCATTGCCTGATGGTGATAGTGGAAACTATCAAAATGCATGACTTGGCGCAGATGTTTTTCAAACATCCCCAGTAACTCATCCAGTATCAATGTGGTCTGCAGCTGTGTTGGCAATTGGCTTACCACTGCATCGACTTGATCGGGTTTGATTGTTACCGGTGTCTTGATAGCTTCAGACTTGCCATTAATCAGGCTGAGTTTGCTACCGATTTGTAATTGCTGTTCCATTTAGCACATCCTCATCAGGGAGTACGCCTCTCCTGCGAGAACTGTGCCATGTGATTAAAACTGTTTTATTTCAATGAAATAGATGTTTTGTGTCAGGCTTTTGACGATCGGTGAGATCAAGCTTGAAGGTCGTTGTCTGTGATTTTATTCACAAAAACAGGAAATATATTGAGGGGCAATACTGTCGGCTTCAGGCAGATCACTGGGATCGATGGCCGGAAACGCCCGGGCAAACAATTCTGTCTTTACAGCGCCGGGATCAATACAGTGTACAGAGACTTTAGCCTGTGCTTCCAACTCATCACTCAGTTGAGCGGCAAAAGCCTCGATAGCGGCTTTGCTGATGCCGTAAGCGCCCCAATAGGCTTTATTTTTGTGGGAGTCCGTAGTGAAAATAAGCTGACTTCCTGTCTGCTGTTTTAACAACGGTAAACAGGCTTTTGTCAGTAAAAAGCTGGCGGTGAGATTGACATGCACGGTTTCGAGCCAGGTTTTGGTGTCCTGATGCTCAACTGGTGCGAGCTGACCGAGGGCGGCTGCACAATGAATCAAGCCATCCAGACGGCCAAATTGGCTATCAATGGTGGTCGCCAGTTGTTGATAGTCAGGTGCAGTGGCACCTTTCAGATCTAAAGGGTAAAGGGCCGGAGTCGGATGACCAGCATTTTCAATCTCATCATAGACAGCTTCCAGACCGGCAACCTGCTTGTCCAACAGGATTACCATAGCGCCTTGGGCGGCGCAGGCTTTAGCCACTGAGGCACCGATGCCGCGAGCGGCACCGGTGATTAGAATAACGCGATGATCTAGCTGATCGGCCTCAGCATTGGCTGACATTGATGTTATTCAGCTGCGACGAACTGGCTGAATTGAGCAACGCCGTTTTGGAATTGCACGGCAGTAATGCCGTCTTCGCCATGCCACTCGTGATGAGTGATAGTCAGAGCATCAATGGAGTGGGTTTGTGTCAGATCTGGCTCACCCCATTTGGCAACCGCTTCTTCTTCAGTCATTCCAACAACAGAGTTGCTGTCTTCAGTTGTAGTAGCTTCTGCAGCAGCTTCTTCTGCTGCCATTTCAGTAGGTGCTGCTTCTTCAGCGGCATCTTGCTGAGCACTGTCGTCACCACAGGCAACCAGAAACAGGCCCATAAACAAAGCGATAAACATCAAACGAATATGATTCAACATGGCATTCCCTATTTGTTATTGTGCGAAAATCAAAGTATAGCAAGGGATCACGATGTTAGCGACCATCGGCAAGGTGTTCCATTAACTGCATCGCAGTTTGTTCACCATTAACCACCGCACCCTCCAGTGTGGCCGGGTATGGGTTAGCAACATAATCACCAGCGAGCCACAGCCCCGTGATCTCAGTGCGATTGTTAGGTCTGTGGCATTGAATGTCAACGCTGCAGGAAAAAGTGGCTTTTTTTTCACGAATCAACCAGCTTTCAGACGGGCGGCAAGTAATTTCCGGCAGGTGTTGCTGCAACTCTGCCGCGACCTGATCGCAGACCATCTGTTTGTCCCAGGCTTGGTGTTCTCCCGGTCCACTGATGACAACGCTGAGTAAACCCGGCCGAAGATCGTGACGTTCAAACACCCATTGACCGAGGGTGCCGCTGAGGCCAACAACCGGGCTGGAGAGCGTTGTTTGTGCTGAGTATTGCAGATAAACCGTGGCAATCGGATGACTGCCAAACTCAGGTAGGTCCAGTTGCGAATCGAGTAGTTGTCGGCTGATATCCAGAGGCGTGGCGACAATAATGTGCTCAGCCTTAATATATTCCCCATGCTGCGTCACTACGCCATTCACACCTTGCTCGTTAATCCGTATTTCTTTCACGCGCTGTTGCACGCGGATTTGGCCGCCATGCGTTTTAATATAGCGTTCGGCATAAGCGGGTAAAGTCTGACCCAAAGGCTGAACTGGTATCAGTAGATCACTGTCACGGCGACGGCGGAAGGTGTCTTTTAATACTGTGGCAAAAACGGCGGCTGAGGCGCTGGAAAGCGGTGTGTTCAGCGTTGCCAGACATAAGGGCTCCCACAATTGCCGGGTAAGCCTGGTAGATTGGTTGTTCAGCTGCAGCCATTGGGCCACCGAGTGATCCTGCTTTTGATTAAAGCGGTGTGCCTGCAGGCTCAAGCGGGTAATTTGTTTGAGGGTGCTGAAATCGTTATCGCGGTATAAACGCCAGAGCAGGGACAAAGGCCAAGGTAAGAACTGACCTGCGTTTAAAAAGAGGGAAGGATGATCGGCATCCCGGATTTCCATGCCCAGCGGCCGTCGCTGAAACAGGTTCTGCTCTTCGGCGCCAATCGTGTTCAGCAGAGCCAGAGTGCGGTGATAGGCGCCGATCAGCAGATGTTGGCCATTATCGATTTCCAGCCCCTGCCAATCGACACTGCGGGCACGACCGCCTAGTTGCTTGGCGGACTCCAGCACTTGCACAGTATGCCCTTGCTGACTGAGCCTGACTGCTGCTGCCAGACCACTCCAGCCGCCGCCGATAACCAGAATGGTCATTGTGCGTGTTTGCGCTCCCGGCGCGCGGTTTTCCAGGCTAGCCAGAGTTTGCGTAACGGTGTCAGCGAGAGTCGTTGCTGCATCACTCTGAAACCATCACGTTCAAGCTCATCCAAATTGGCTTCATATATGGCAGACATAATGAGGCCAGTACGTTGATTGAAGCGATCTTCCTGCGGCAACAAAGCCATGGCTTCACGATAAAACTCGCGGGCACGGTCAGCTTCAAATTTGAGTAGATTGGAGAGTTCCGGTGTTTGTTTAAAAGCGAGAATATCTTCAGCTTTGACATGAAAGCGGTCTAAATCTTCTTCAGGCAGATATATACGACCACGCTCAGCATCTTCACGAACATCACGAATGATATTGGTCATTTGAAAAGCGAGGCCGAGCTTCTCAGCATACTTGAGGGTTTTGCGGTTATTGTAACCAAAGATTTCTGCCGCCAGCAGGCCGACCACGCTGGCGACGCGGTGACAGTACAAAGCGAGATGTTTAAAGGCGGGATAGGTCTGTGGATACAAATCCATTTCCATGCCGTCGATGATTTCGAGGAAGTATTCCTGATGTAACTCGAAGTGTTGCAGGGCTGTCTGTAACGCGAGACCCACCGGATGGGTGGCGTGACCGTTAAAGGTGCGCTCGATTTCTTCACGCCACCATGCCAAGGTCTTGGCAGCCACAACCGGATCGGCAATATCATCTACCGCATCATCCACTTCGCGGCAGAAGGCATACAGCGCGGTAATCGCCTGACGCCGTTGGGCAGGCAGAAACATAAAGCTGTAATAAAAACTGGAACCACTTTTGGCTGCCTTGTCGCGGCAGTATTGATCCGGTGTCATCGCTGCAGTCGCTCGACGACTTTGCCCTGTATTAGGTGAGATTCGATGATTTCATCGATATCCTGCGTGCTTTCATAGCGATACCAGATACCTTCTGGGTAAATGACCAGCATCGGTCCCAGGTTGCAGCGGTTGAGGCAGCCAGCATTGTTCACGCGGACTTTCTTGAGTTTTAAGTCTTTCACGCGTTGTTTGGCATAGTCGCGCATAGACTGCGCACCGTGCTGTTCACAGTGGGCGGTACCATCATCACGGCTATGGGTGCAGAAAAACAGGTGGTAGTTATATATTTGTGTCATGGGCGTAAAGGATAGCTGACCGTGACTAAAGCACAAAGCCCTATCAACACCGGCTTCAATCTGCGAGGCGATTAACGGCAGCTTCATCCAGATGAGCAGAGCGGTAGCTCAACACCTCATCAAGAATCGCTTCAAACAGATCGACCAATTGCGGGTCAAAATGTTGCCCTTTTTGCTGACGTAGAAAAGCAACGGCTTCCTCTATCGGCCAAGCCTTTTTGTAAGGGCGTTCTGAGGTGAGGGCGTCAAACACATCACAGATGGCGCAGATACGGCCTTCAATCGGTATCGCCGTGCCGGATAAACCTCTGGGGTAACCGCTGCCGTCCCATTTCTCGTGGTGGCTGAGCGCAATATTGCGAGCCATTTCCAATAAGGGAATATCGGTGCCCGCCAGCAGATCGGCACCGATAGTGACGTGAGTTTGCATGATAGCCCACTCATCCGGCTCCAGTTTGCCCGGCTTGAGCAGAATGCTATCTGGAATACCGATTTTGCCGATATCGTGCATCGGCGCGGCGAGAAGGATGTTATCCGTCTGCTCCTGACTTAGACCAACGGCTTTGGCCAGCATTTGTGCAAAGTGGCTCATTCGCAGAATGTGGTTGCCGGTTTCATTATCTTTGTATTCGGCTGCCCGGCCGAGTCGTTTGATAATTTCCAGCCGACTGTCTTCCAACTCCTGCGTGCGCTGTCTGACTTGCTCTTCCAGTGTTTCGTTTTGCAGCAGGATTTGTTTATGCAGCAGACGAACTTCAATCATATTGATGATACGCTGAATGACCTCAGCCTGGTCAAACGGTTTGGTGATGAAGTCTCTGGCACCGCTGCTAAGGGCTCGCTCGCGGGTCTGACTAGTTAGCTCTGCGGTCACCACCAGAATAGGTAGGTAATCATTTTCGATTTCGGCCTGCAACTCCGCCATGACCGCGAAGCCGTCCATATCCGGCATGCGGATATCAAGCAAAATCAGATCGATGCCGTTATCGAAATAAAGACTTTTGACCTCAGTCGGCTGGGTGGTGGAGAAGATGGAACTGAATCCGGCCTGGCGAAGCAGCTTTTCAAGCAATTTGATGTTAACCAGTTGATCATCGACCAACAGGATATTGGCGTTGAGAATATCTTGCTTAGAAACCATGGCAGATACAAAGACGTTGACACACAGGCGCACCCTGACTGAAATGAAAAAGGTATCTTAGCCAGATTTTTGCAGACTTGACCAGTCCCGTGTCTTAGTAATCGCGATTGATGGAAAACTCGGCTAAACCGATAAGGGCCTGCTTGTAGTCACTTTCCGGCAGGATATCCAATGCCGCCTTGGCCTGCGCGACTTCCTGAGAAGCTGCATGCGCGGTGTAATCAATCGCACCGGTTTCATTGATGATGGTGATGATTTCATCAATCCGGTCACGTTCAC
The DNA here is from genome assembly GCA_030148085.1 of Methylophaga sp. GTDB lineage: Bacteria > Pseudomonadota > Gammaproteobacteria > Nitrosococcales > Methylophagaceae > Methylophaga. The sequence continues at coordinate 15,539 of JASBUF010000027.1, forward strand.
CGTTCTCGATGGCTTGGCGAATAACAGAAGCCTGCTGTTCATTGCCTTTTTGCATGGCAAAAATCAAAGGCAGTGTCGGTTTACCTTCAGCGAGATCGTCGCCGATATTTTTACCGATGGTTTCGCTGGACTGGCTGTAGTCAAGCAAATCATCAACCAGTTGGAAAGCACTGCCTAAATGCATCGCATAACGTGCCATGGCGTCTTCGATTTCTGCAGGTGCGTTACAGATGACTGCACCCAACTGGCCTGCGGCTTCAAACAGCTTGGCCGTTTTATGGTGAATGACTTCCAGATAGCGGGCTTCGGTGGTGTCGGCATCATGACAGTTTAACAGCTGCAGCACTTCACCTTCGGCGATGACATTGGTGGTGTGCGACAGAATCTGCATTAGTCGCATCGAATCCATTTCGACCATCATTTCAAAAGAGCGGGTATAGAGAAAGTCCCCGACTAAGACACTGGCCTCATTACCCCAGAGATTATTGGCGGTTTCCTGACCACGGCGCATATCCGAATTATCGACGACGTCATCATGTAGCAACGTTGCGGTGTGAATGAATTCGATAATGGTGGCCAGGTTGATATGTTTATCACCCTCATAGCCGCATGCGCGGGCACTGAGTATGGCGATGGCCGGACGCAAGCGTTTGCCGCCACTATTAATGATGTAGAAGCCGAGCTGGTTAATCAGTGCGACATCAGACTGCAAGCGCTGTTGAATCAATTGGTCAACAGCCTTGAGGTCATCTTGAATCAATGAATAAATGGATTGGATATCCACGGCGTTAAAATCTGCCTATAATATGGGTTCGTAAAACGCGTACTTTCTCATGCGCACGGCATGCGCGCAAATATTACGCTCAGGCTGTTTTGACTGCAAAGTGTAAAGATTGCTTTGAGTGAATATTCAGATTTGATCTCTTATAAGAAAGGCGCTACAATCCCCGGTCTTTTGTTGGGTAACCTGCATTAATTAATTTTATTGGAGACAGCGATGTACGCTATTGTCGCGACAGGCGGTAAACAGTACCGTGTAAAAGAGGGCGAAAAGCTCCGCGTTGAAAAATTGAATGCTGAAGCTGGCGATACGGTTGAACTGGATAAAGTGCTGCTGGTAGGTGAAGGTGAAGACATTAAAGTCGGCGCACCTTACCTGGAAGGCGCTAAAGTCACTGCAACAGTGGCTGCCAACGGTCGTGGCGATAAAGTCAAAATCGTTAAATTCAAACGCCGTAAGCACCATCAGAAACAAATGGGGCACCGTCAGGCTTACACTGAAATCGAAATCACAGGCATCTCAGCCTAAGATTCTTTAGAGAGGTTTAATCATGGCTCATAAGAAAGCTGGTGGTAGTACGCGTAACGGACGCGATTCAGAAAGTAAACGCCTTGGTGTAAAACGCTACGGCGGTGAACA
>JASBUF010000045.1 GCA_030148085.1 Methylophaga sp.
GAATCAAAATCGCCGATATCAGGGACTCTAACTTCAATCACACTCATAAAAGCACCTTCCGGATATCTGACAACATCTGGCTCAACATCACGGTAAAGCGGGCACCGGCGGCGCCATCAATGACACGGTGATCGTATGAGATAGATAACGGCAACATCAGGCGTGGCTCAAACTCTTTGCCGTTCCATACAGGTTTGATGGTATGACGGCTGACGCCCAGAATAGCCACTTCAGGTGCATTAACAATCGGGGTAAAGAACTGACCACCGATACCACCCAGGCTCGAAATCGAGAAAGTACCACCCTGCATATCTTTTGCAGTCAAGGCACCATCACGGGCACGTTTACTGATTTCACCCAGTTCACCAGCCAGTTCCAGGAAGCCTTTTTTATCCACATTCTTGATTACTGGCACCATCAGGCCGTTTGGCGTATCAACCGCCACACCGATGTTGTAGTAATCCTTGATGATCAGGCTTTCTTTGTCTTCACTCAGAGATGCATTGAACTCAGGATATTGTTTCAGACAAGCAACAACGGCTTTCATGATAAAGACTAACGGCGTCAGGTTGACACCTTTGTCTTTGGCCATCTGTTTGTTTTCCTGACGGAATTCTTCCAGCTCAGTAATGTCCGCTTCGTCGAACTGCGTCACGTGTGGAATATTCAACCAGCAGGCATGCAGATGCTTACCAGAGATTTTCTTGATACGTGACAGCTCTTCAGTTTCTACATCACCAAACTGTTCAAAATTGACGACCGGCACGGGCGGAATAGCACTACCTGTTTGAGCCGGTGCAGCAGCGGGCTGAGTCAACGCCTGTTTGACATAGGCTTGTACATCTTCTTTAGTGATACGGCCTTTCACACCAGTACCAGTAACAGAGGTCAGCACGACACCGAGTTCACGGGCAAAACGACGTACAGAAGGTGAGGCATGCGCACTACGAATGCCTGATTTGGTATCGGGTGCGTATGGTATAGCTTCGGTTAGCGGCTGTTCCTGAACCGCCGGAGCAGCAGGAGCCGGTGCAGGGGCTGGTTTGGCTTCCGCTTTCGGTGCTTCAGCCACGGGCGCAGGCGCTTCTGCTTCTTTAGCTGGTGCAACAGCACCAGCAGCAACTTCTACCAAGGCAATCACAGTGCCTTCACTGACACGGTCACCAACAGAGACTTTCATCTCTTTGATGATCCCGCCGTTAGTCGCTGGGATTTCCATCATTGCCTTATCAGACTCTACGGTAATGACTTCCTGATTTTCATCAATGCTGTCACCAACGGCAACCAGCACTTCAATGATTTCGACGTCTTCGAAGTCACCAATATCGGGTACTTTAATTTCAATCAAATCTGTCATTGTTTATGCCTTAACCGGGTTGATTGCATCTGCGTTGATTTCGTACTTTTTGATCGCTTCAGTCACGACGGAAGGCTTGATCTCACCTTGGTCAGCCAGTGTACTCAGGGTCGCGATCACTACGTGGTAACGGTCAACTTCAAAGAAGCTACGCAGTTTTTCACGGGTATCACTACGGCCGAAACCATCCGTACCCAGTACGGTATATGGCGCTTTAACCCAAGGACGAATCTGTTCAGAGTACAGACGCACATAGTCTGTCGCGGCTACAACCACACCTGGCTCGTCATCCAGACATTGTGCTACGTAGCTGCGTTTTTTCTCAGCCTCAGGGTGCAGACGGTTATAGCGTTCAACGTCCTGACCGTCACGGGTCAGTTCGTTCATGCTGGTCGCGCTCCAGACAGTGGCAGAGACTTTCCACTCCTGTTCCAGCATTTCTGCCGCCGCTTCAACTTCACGCAGGATGGTACCACTACCCAGCAGTTGGGCTTTCAGCTTGTGCTTGCCGCCTTGCTTGAGTTTGTACAACCCTTTGATGATGCCCTCTTCAACGCCTTCAGGCATGTCAGGGTGCTGGTAGTTTTCGTTCATCGCGGTGATGTAGTAGAAAACATTTTCCTGCTTCTCATACATCCGTTTCATACCGTCATGGACGATAACCGCCATTTCATAGGCATAGGTCGGATCATAGCTGACACAGTTTGGAATCGAGTTCGCCATCAGCAGGTTATGACCATCCTGATGCTGCAGACCTTCACCGTTCAGCGTGGTACGACCAGCGGTACCACCGATCATGAAACCTTTGGCCTGAATATCACCAGCCAGCCACCACAAATCACCCACACGTTGGAAACCAAACATTGAGTAATAGATGTAGAACGGCACCATGTTAACGCCGTAGTTCGAGTACGCCGTCGCCGCAGAAATCCACTCAGCCATCGAACCGGCTTCGTTGATACCTTCTTCCAGGATCTGGCCCTTGGTATCTTCGCGGTACCACATGACCTTGCCTGAATCTTCCGGCTCATAACGCTGACCTGAAGATGAGTAGATACCTATAGAACGGAACAGGCCTTCCATACCGAAGGTACGGGCTTCGTCAGGTACGATTGGGACGATGTTTTTACCAATCTGCTTGTCACGAATCAGCGCAGTCAATACACGGACAAACGCCATGGTGGTAGACAGTTCGCGATCACCGCTTGATTTCAGAACCGCATCAAACGTTTTCAGTTCAGGAATCTGTAGTGGCTCAGCTTTAGTATTACGCTTCGGCAGGAAACCACCCAGTTCTTCACGACGTTGCAGCAGATATTGCTTCTCTGGACTGCCATCTTTCAGCTTGATGAACGGTACTTTGTCCACTTCTTCATCCGTTAATGGGATGTTGAAACGGTCACGGAAACGTTTCATCTGTTCGATTTCAAGTTTCTTCTGCTGGTGAGTGGTGTTTTGGCCTTCACCGGCTTCACCCATGCCGTAACCCTTAACGGTTTTCGCCAGGATAACGGTGGGTTGACCTTGATGTTCTGTCGCACGTTTGTAGGCAGCGTAGATCTTACGAGGGTCATGGCCACCACGAGACAGGTGCCAGATGTCCTCATCGGTCATATCAGAGACCATTTCCAGCAGCTCAGGGTACTTGCCAAAGAAGTGTTTACGTACGTACGCACCGTCTTTCGCTTTGTAGTTCTGGTATTCGCCGTCAACGACTTCTTCCATACGCTTGAGCAGCAAGCCTTTGGTGTCGCGTTGCAGCAGTTGATCCCAGCCACTACCCCACAGAACCTTGATAACATTCCAGCCAGCGCCACGGAACAGTGCTTCCAGTTCCTGAACGATTTTGCCGTTACCACGAACCGGACCATCCAGACGCTGCAGGTTACAGTTAACGACGTAAATCAGGTTGTCGAGTTTTTCACGACCGGCCAGAGTGATTGCACCCAATGATTCCGGTTCATCCATCTCACCGTCACCCAGATATGCCCAGACATGACGGCCTTCGGTGGCAACCAGTTCACGGTGCTGCATGTATTTCATGAAGCGCGCTTGGTAAATCGCCAGAATTGGGCCAAGGCCCATAGATACGGTTGGGAACTGCCAGTAATCCGGCATCAACCATGGATGTGGGTAGGAAGACAGGCCATTGCCATCGCCTTCAAAACGGAAGTTTTCCAGTTGAGCTTCGGTCAGGCGACCTTCAAGGAATGAACGTGCGTAGATGCCCGGTGCCGAGTGTCCCTGAACAAATACCATGTCGGCACCATTGCCGTAGTTATCACCTTTAAAGAAGTGATTGAAACCCACATCGTACAGGGTGGCGGCAGATGAGAAGCTGGCAATATGACCGCCGACAGAGCCCGGCTTCATATTCGCTTTTACCACCATCGCCATCGCATTCCAGCGAATGTACGATCTGAGTTTATGTTCCATCGCCTGATCGCCAGGGATGCGCTCTTGTTGATCGACCGGAATCGTGTTGACGTAAGCCGTGTTAGCACTGTACGGCAGGTTGATGCCGGTGCGGCGAGCCATATCAATGAGTTTCTCAATGATGTAGTGCGCTTTTTCTTCACCACCGGCCTCAATTACGGACTCGAGGGCATCGAGCCATTCCTGAGTTTCCTGTGGATCGTGATCGACAAAATCAGTCATAAATACCTTCTTTAATCATTACGCGATGAGTTTCAGCGGGACATTGTAACAGTTTTTAGCTGAAATCATCCCCACAACTCCCAGCCCTAATAAGGCAGCAAGCCGCGCTAAGAAAGAAAGTTGTTTATGGGCAATTATTTAAGTTCTATTCCGGAGTTTAGGAACGAGTCGCATTCAGATCATTTTTGTCTGCTCTAAGCTGGCAGACATCCAGAATCAGTTTGAGATTAAACTGCTACGGCGTTGACGGTAGTTATTAATAAGCCTTGCACCTAGTAAAATCGCTAGAATTACGATGTAGATAACAGGCTGGCGGATATCCGCTTTCACCAGCATCAGATAATGCACACAGGCGGCCATGGCAACAAAGTAACTCAGCTTGTGCAATTGTTTCCAGCGGCGCCCGCCGAGCCGTTTCATCATCTTATTGGTCGACGTGAATGCCAAGGGCAGTAAAGCCACAAAATTAATAAAACCGACGGTGATAAACGGGCGCTTGATAATGTCGTGCCAGATTTCGCTCCAGTCAAAGAACTGATCGAGGCCAAGATAGAGCAACATATGCACAGTGGCATAAAAAAAGGCAAACAGCCCAAGCATGCGGCGGAAGCGAATCAGTTGATTAATTCCCGTTAACCAGCGCAGTGGCGTAATACACAGGGTAATCAGCAAAAAGCGTAAGCCCCATAGACCACTGTTGCGGGTCACCGCTTCTATCGGGTTTGCGCCTAGCTGGCCTGTGAACAAGCCCCATACCATCGCGGCCAGTGGATACAGACAGATCAGAAACAGCACCACTTTGAGGTGTGTTATTCCGATCCAGCTATCGCCAGTACGGCTGTTAGTAATGGCGTTTGAGGTCCATGCCTGTATAGAGCTCAGCAACTTCGTCACCATATCCGTTAAACATCAGGGTTTCGCGCTTCAGGAATTCACCAATGCGCCGTTCTTTGCGCTGACTCCAGCGCGGATGATCGACATTGGGATTCACATTGGAATAAAAGCCATATTCACTGAGATTGGCTTTCATCCAGGCCGATTGCGGCATGTCTTCGACAAAGCGAATGCGCACAATCGATTTAATACTCTTAAAGCCATATTTCCACGGGACGACCAGTCGAATCGGTGCCCCATTCTGGCCAAGCAATTCCTTACCGTACAAACCAACAGACAGAATCGTCAGCGGATGCATCGCTTCATCGATACGCAGGCCTTCAACATAAGGCCACTCAAGCACCGCCCTACGCTGTCCTGGCATTTGTTCCGGGTCGTACAAGGTCGTGAATTCAACAAACTTGGCTTTGGAGTTAGGCTGAGCGCGTTTCAATAAGTCGCCCAATGGAAACCCCACCCAGGGAATGACCATCGACCACCCTTCGACGCAGCGCATCCGGTAAATACGTTCTTCCAGTGTGAATGGTTTGATCAGATCGTCGTACTCATACACGCCCGGTTTGTCACACTCCCCGTCAATTTTCACTCGCCACGGTTTGGATTCATCCGGAAATTCCGTCGCATACAATGACGGTGCTTCCTTGGCTGTGCCGAATTCGTAGAAATTGTTATAGGTTGTGACGGACTCAAACGGCGTTTTTTTCTCATCTGTTGAAAACGGGCTGGATTGAAGATCTTGATAGACTTCTAGTTCATCAACCGGCTTAGCCAGACCTACACGCGGTAGCGCGCTCGCCACCCCCAGCGTCAGTACTGTATTAAGAAACTGACGGCGGTTTTTGTATACCTGATACTCCGTCACTTCTTTCTGTGGCAGATCCCAGGCACGTTTACGTTTGATTAACATACGTCTCACCTCACTCGTGATGACACTTGCGAACTAGCCAATAATCCAGACTTAGATACTTACCTGCACCCATAAAAAACAGTGCCAGCAGCATGACGAAATAGGTGGCAGCAAATTCAATCCCGTTATTGAGCACAACGAAATTGCCGGTTTCGGTTAACCAGTCGTAGTTGCCATATTCTTTTAAAATGGATTTGGCTCTGTCCAGGCGCTCAATGGCGCCATCGACATTGTCCGAGGCAAATGGACTCATCTTGTCGTGTATGGCCTGCCAGCCGTTGTGCCAGTGTACGCTGACAGCCGCGACAATCATGGTGGCCATTAACGGTATCGCCATCCAGCGAACAGCTAGCCCCAGAATCAAGGCGATAGCACCGAAATACTCAGCGCCCCAGGCCAGATAGGCCATGACTTCAGGAAACGGCAAACCCAATCCCCAGTCAGGATTAGCAAACCAGGCGATGGTGTTATCCAACGAGCTGTCAGCATCAAACGGATTCCATTTGTTGTTGGCAGCCACCCAGAACACCGGAGCCAGATACAAACGCAATAACAAGGGTGATAAAAAATCCACCGCTCGGGTTTTATTCAGTAAGCGCTGCAAACCGCAGCCTAATCGAGCTAGCCACATAATGGCCTCCTTTTACGAATAAGGGCTCTTGCGAGCCCTTATCCAGTCCATGACATGCGGGCAGTTAATTATTTATTGCCACCACATTTGCCTTCTTCGGCTTTCATTTCACCACCGCAAGTGCCTTCTTCTGCTTTTTTATCGGCACCACATTTGCCTTCTTCGGCTTTCTTATCAGCACCGCATTTGGCTTCACCGCATTTGCCTTCTTCCATTTTCATTTCACTGCCACACTTAGCTTCACCACACTTACCTTCTTCAGCATGGTGTTCAGCTAGTTGCATATAGCCGCTAGACAGTTCAGCCGCAGCAAATGGGTTTTCAGCACTGGCGATGCTTGGAGACAATGCCAGACCAGCAGTCAGAGCAGCACTGGCAGCAATTGCGATTGAGGTTTTCTTTGTTGTAGACATGGTTAAATCCTTCTCTCGTTAAAAACAAAAACAACCAGCCATTCATCAGCCAGTCTTGCTACCATAGACTTTTGTGATCGGTGATTGTTACAAACTTAAATGAAAAAAAATGCAGCGCCCGAACAACTCGACGAAAAAGGATTGATCGCTAAGTTGATTGATGGCGATGCGGCGGCATTTGAGTTTGTTGTCAGCCAGTACCACAGCACCATGCTGTCGGTGGCTCGCGCCATCATTGGTGAAGCATTTGCTGATGAAGTGGTGCAGGAGGCCTGGATCTCCGCGATTAAAGCACTGCCCCGTTTTGAAGGCCGGGCCAGTCTTAAAACCTGGCTATTACAAATCACCAGTAACGGTGCCAAAACTCGGCTGAGGCGCGAAAGTCGGCAGTTTTCTCTGGATGATGGTTGGCAGGCTGAACCGGATTCAAAATTTGATCAGCGTGGTCACCGTATCGATGATGTCTTACCGTGGAATATCGACACACCAGAAGCCCTGCTGGAAAACGAACAACTTCGCGCCGTTATTGAAACGACGTATCAGAAATTACCGCCCCATCAACGGGCAGTTTTGACCATGTACGATATGGAAGGCATGGAGATGACAGAAATTTGTAATATTCTGGAACTCTCCGCGTCTAATGCAAGAGTCCTTCTGCATCGAGCAAGGACAGCATTGCATCACAGTATTGAGAAGTATCAGGAAAATTAAGACCGATGTTTGAATGTAAAGATATTGCTGAAGAAGCCAGTAACTATCTGGATGGGGATTTACCACTGGGTAAACGGATCGGTTTGTTTTTACATATCGTGATTTGCAGTTGCTGCCGTGAATACTTGCAGCAGATCAAACAGACTATTAGCACGGTGGCGACCATCAAGCCACAAGAGCAACATTCAACGGATACACAGGCGCTGGCAGAAAAGCTACGCGCCATATCAAAAGGGGAGCCCTGAGCTCCCCTTTTTCGTTTCGGCTATTGTTTAGGGCCGGTTTGGTATTTGTCTTTCCACTCGTCGTAAGGCATGCCGTAAACGAATTCACGCGCCTTGTCATAGTCCATTTCCACACCCTTTTCTTCTGCCGCGGCCAGGTACCACTTCGACAAGCAGTTACGGCAAAAGCCAGCCAGATTCATCAAATCGATATTCTGAACATCGGTGTTGTCACGCAGATGTTCCAGCAGGCGACGAAATGCAGCTGCTTCGAGTTCAATTTGAGTCTGTTGATCCATAGTAATCCTCTTCATATAAAAAACACTTAACTGTATGACTGGTACTGAGCTGACTTAAATCCGGATACTGCTCACGGCATTTATCCATCACATGCGGGCAGCGTTGATGGAAGTGACAGCCTTTTGGTGGGTGAGCTGGTGAAGGCAGCTCACCTTCAAGTCGAACGGTCTCCCGCTGCGACTCGGCATCAATTTTCGGAACGGCGGCCAGCAAAGCTTGTGTATAGGGATGTTTGGGGTTATTCAGCACATCTTCACGGCTGCCTTCTTCCACCACGCGGCCGAGGTACATCACCGCCACCCGGTGTGCGAGGTAATCCACCACCGCAATGTTATGGGTAATAAACAGATAGGACAGACCAAACTCATGCTGGATATCACGCAGCAGATTCAGGATCTGTGCCTGTACCGATACATCCAAAGCACTGGTCGGCTCATCGCAAATGATGACTTCCGGTTCAGCGGCCAAAGCTCGGGCAATACAGATGCGCTGCCGTTGACCACCGGAGAATTCATGCGGATAACGGTGTTTAATCTCAGGCCGTAAACCAACCCGCTCCAACAACTCATCCACTTTACGTGCTTTCTGTTCAGGCTCTCTAATGGAAGATGTCAGCATACCCTCTTCAATGACCTGACTTATGGTCATACGCGGGTTCATTGACGAGAACGGATCCTGGAAAATGATCTGTAAAGAAGAACGTGCTTCGCGCAGTTCACGCTCTGACATTTTGGTCAGTTTTTCATTACGGAAACTGACATTGCCTTCGGTCACCGGCACTAATTGCAAAACACCTTTACCAACCGTAGTTTTACCGCAACCCGATTCCCCAACTAAGGCCAGTGTTTCTGCAACTCGCAGGTCAAAACTAATCCCATCAACGGCCTTAACGTGACCGACTGTGCGCTGTAAGATGCCTTTCTTAATCGGAAAGTGCACCTTAAGCCTATCCACCTGTAGTAAGGCCGTCTCCGCAGGTACAACATCTGATAATTTGGAGTGCGTTTGTTTGAGTTCTCTGACGATATTTTCTGCAGTCACCGCTGCATCATACAGATGGCAACGCACCCCATGGCTGTCTTCCTCAACCCACTGTGGCTCCACGTCATGACAATGCTGCCAGGCATAATCACAGCGGTCGGCAAAACGACAGCAGTTAAAGGTCTGGTTTAACTGCGGTACGCTACCTTTGATGACGGTCAGCTTTTCCTCGCGCTTCTGTTCAGAAGGCAAAGCTTCAAATAGCTTACGGGTGTAGGGGTGACGGGTATCGTTAAAGAACTGTTCTCGGCTGGCCGTTTCCACAATCTGGCCGGCATACATCACGGCGACATGATCGGCCATCTGTGCCACCACGCCGAGATCATGGGTGATGAGCAAAATTGCCATACCGGTTTTCTGCTGAATGTCTTTCAGCAAATCCAGAATCTGCGCCTGAATGGTGACATCCAGTGCGGTGGTCGGCTCGTCGGCAATCAGCAGTTCCGGTTCACCCGCTAGGGCAATAGCGATCATGATGCGTTGCTTCATTCCACCGGAAAGCTGGTGCGGGTAATCTTTAATCCGTTGCTGAGGGTCAGGAATACCCACAGCCTGCAGTAATTCGATTGAACGGGTGTAGATAGCGGCCTCATTCAGATCAAAGTGCCAGTTAAGCACTTCGGCAATTTGCTGCCCGACCGACAACACCGGGTTCAACGAGCTTTGTGGCTCCTGAAAAATCATCGCAATGCGACGACCACGGATCGTTTCCATCTGCGCTTCAGATAAAGGCAGCAAATTTTTCCCGTCCAGTAAAACTTCACCGGACACAATACGGCTCGCAGGATATGGGTTCAGGCGCAGCAGGGACAAGGCTGTCATCGACTTACCGCAGCCGGACTCACCAAGTAAGGCAAAGGTCTGACCTCGGTGGATATCAAAGCTAATGCCATCAACAGCGCGGTATGGCTGTTCGCCATTACCAAACCAGGTTTTAAGGCCTTTAACCTGCAGTAATGCGTCGGTCATCGTCCCCCCTGCATACGCGGGTCAAAAGCATCACGAACGACATCGGCAAACAAATTAGCCGCCAGCACCAATACAAACATGGAAATAAAGGCAGCGGTTAATGACCACCACACCACAGGATCACGCGCCATTTCCAAACGGGCACTGTTGATCATATTGCCCCAACTAATCATTGACGGATCCACACCGACGCCGACATAGGACAGCACCGCTTCTGCCAGTACCAGACCGCTGAAGTCGAGCACCACGGCAATCAATACCAGGTGCATTAAATTAGGCAGAATATGTTTATGCAAGATACTGAAGTTACTTGCACCCAGTGCGCGTGACGCCAGCACATATTCAGCTTCACGCAGTTTTAGCGTTTCGGCGCGAAGAATCCGACAGAGTCCGGTCCAACTCGTCACACCGAGAATGATGCACAAAAACAGTAAACGCATATCAGCACGTTCGGCGATAGTCGCAAAGTTTTCCGGGTGATTGTTCATATAGACCTGCAGTATCAGTACTGCAGCTGCAATCAACAGAACGCCGGGAATCGAATTTAAGGTGGTGTAAATGTACTGAATGATGTCATCAATCCAGCCACGGAAATAGCCAGCAGCGATGCCCATCATGATGGCCAACGGCAACATTACCAGGGTTGTCAGCGTGCCAATCACCAAGCCGGTACGGACGCTCTTCAAAGCCTGATAAAGTACATCCTGTCCGACTTTGTCGGTACCAAATACATGATAGTCGCCACTCAAGGCGACAACATTAAACGTCACCAAGGTTAACATCAGTAACATCAAATAAAAGGTTCTGAGCGGATAGTCGGACTGGCCAGTTAACAGCCGCTTTGCTTCAGCGAGAATGCCGGTTTTATTCCGCCAGTAACTGACGATGCAGTGGGCCACATATACCAGAAACACCAACAGTAGACTCAATAGGCTGGCTTTAAGTATGGTCTGCTGAATGTCAGACCATTTATCTTCTATTTGAGCGAGATGACTGGCGCCGTATTTCAATCGTGGGTAATCATAAATCAGGCTGCCATCAGCTGCTGTCTGCATTTCCTTGACATAAAGCTGATGTGAAAATGGTGCGGAGTAGGTTTTTTCCAGCTCTTGCCGCAAAGGTTGGGCAATTCGATCAAAGACGCTGATGACTTCTGTCGCATAATGAACCTGCTCACCATTGCCATCCGCTTCCAAAGCCGGACGGTAATGCAGAGAATCGAGCAGGCCAATCACCACATAGCAACTCAGGATCATGATGGAAATCATGCCGCGCTTACGTTGAATGACAGTGCGCCAGGGAGCGCTGAGATGAGGGCGTCTACGAATATAGATAACGCCAGCGGCCACTACTGCCAGCAGTAGAAAAATGAGTATGTCTGTCCAAAGAAATACGGGCAAAAAGGGCATGTATGGCCTAAATTTTATTTTCTCAGACTGGTCACATCGATCTTAAGTTCTCGGGGCAGTGAAAACTCAATGTTTTCACGTAAACCATTATCTTCTTCCACATTCGTTACACCCATTTCTGCCAGTCTGGTTACTACCTGCTGTACCAGCACTTCAGGCGCGGATGCACCGGCTGTCAGGCCTACACGTTGTTTACCTTCCAACCATTCTGGCTGGAGTTCATTAGCATTATCCAGCAGATAAGCCGTGGTGCCGAGTTTTTCGGACAATTCGCGTAAGCGGTTGGAATTTGAACTGTTGACTGAGCCAACGACGATCACCAGATCACATTCTGTAGCCAGTTTTTTCACTGCATCCTGGCGGTTCTGGGTGGCGTAGCAGATGTCGTCTTTGCTCGGGCCGGTGATATGCGGGAAATGTTCACGCAGGGCATCGATCACTACAGAGGTATCGTCCACTGATAAGGTCGTTTGGGTAACAAAGGCCAGTTGCTCGGGATTTTTGACTTTCAGGCGCGCTACATCTTCCGGTGACTCGACTAGGTACATGCCACCCTGTTCTGAGGTGTACTGTCCCATCGTGCCTTCTACTTCCGGATGGCCGGCATGGCCAATCAACACGCATTCCATTCCCTGCTTCTCGTAACGGGAAACTTCCATATGTACCTTGGTCACCAGTGGACAGGTGGCATCAAATACTTTCAGGCCACGTTGTTTACCGGCTTTTTGTACGTCCTTGGAAACGCCGTGCGCACTGAAAATAACAGTACTGTTATCCGGCACTTCGTTGAGTTCCTCGACAAACACAGCGCCCTTATTACGCAGGCCATCCACAACAAAACGGTTATGCACGACTTCATGACGCACATAAATCGGCGCACCGAATAATTCCAAAGCACGATCGACGATATCGATTGCTCGATCAACACCGGCACAAAAGCCGCGTGGATTAGCAAGGATCAACTGTTTCATTACAACACTGCCTTGGGGTATGAACCCAGAATTCTGAACATCGACGACTCCTGCTCTAGCCTGTTTAAAGCTTCAGCTACACTGGCATCGCCAATATGGCCTTCGATATCGATAAAGAACACGTATTCCCAGATACCTTTGCGTGAGGGCCGTGACTCGATACGCGTCATACTGATGCCACTTTGTGCCAGTGGTGTCAGTAGAGACTGTAAAGCGCCCGGTTTGTTTTTGGTGGCAACCAATAAGGCGGTTTTATCAACACCGGAAGGGCCAACATCCTGACGTCCGATTATCAGAAAACGTGTGGTATTATCCGACTCATCTTCGATGTTGTGGGCTAATACGGTCAAGCCATAAATTTCGGCAGCGGTACTGGCCGCAATCGCAGCCGTATTCACGCCCATCTCAGCAACGCGTCGCGCTGCTTCCGAGTTACTGTTAAGTGGAATCAGTTCAGCATTAGGCAGTTGATCGCCCAACCACTGACGGCATTGCGCCAACGCCTGCGGATGCGCATAGACGTGTGTCACCTGCTCCAGTGATTCAGCTTTACCCAACAGATAATGATGAATTGGCAGGGTGACTTCACCATTAATTTTAAGCGGTGATGAAATAAACCGATCAAGGGTATGACTGACCACCCCTTCGGTCGAATTTTCCACCGGTACCACCCCGTAACAGGCATGCTCTGTTTCAACGGCACGAAACACATTGGCAATGGTACTGACCGGTTGAAGTTCGACACTGCCACCGAAATGTTTTTGTGCTGCCGCCTGCGTGAATGAACCTTCCGGCCCCAGGTAAGCAACCTGCAGCGGTTTTTCTGCCGCCAGACAGGCAGACATAATTTCACGAAATAAACGAGCCACTTCTTTCGCGGCTAATGGCCCTTGATTTCGCTCCATGACTTTGCGTAGCACCATGGCTTCACGATCAGGACGGTAAAAGTCTGTCTTTTCACCGTTTTCGATTTTGATACGCGCGACTTCCTGCGCAATCGCAGTACGTTGATTCAGCAATTGCTGAATCTGCTGATCGATGTCATCAATTTGCTGACGAACCTGCTCAAGGGCTTTTTGCTCTTTCATCGGCGGCGCTTATCCGTATTGACGTTCAAACTGTTGCATGAATGCAATCAGTTTATCAACCCCAGCTTCCGGCATCGCGTTGTAGATGCTGGCACGCATACCGCCCAGATCACGATGACCCTTCAAGGTCAGCAAATGTTCGGCTGCTGCCTGCTCTAAAAAGGCTTTTTCAAGCTTACTGTCAGCGAGAGTAAACGGAATATTCATCCACGAACGGTAGTTCACATCAACCGGGTTCGCGTAGAAGTCGCTACTGTCGATGGCGTAGTAAAGCTTGTCAGCCTTACGTTTATTGATTGTGGCCATCGCTTCCAAACCGCCCTGCTGCTTGATCCAGTCAAACACCAGTCCCGCCAGATACCAGCTATAAGTCGCCGGCGTGTTGAACATCGAGCCGTTGTCCGCATGGGTCTTGTAGTTCAACATTTTTGGCGTGTCGGGAAGCACGTCACCTAATAGACTTTTACGAATAATGACGATACACAGGCCTGCCGGACCGATATTTTTCTGCGCACCGGCATAAATCATCGCGAAGCGTGAAACATCAATCGGGCGTGACAGAATGGTTGAGGACATATCCGCTACCAGCGGCACATCACCAACGTCTGGAATATCATGAAACTCCAGACCATGAATGGTTTCATTCGGCGTGTAATGCACATAAGCGGCATCATCGGATAACTGCCAGTTAGCCTTATCAGCCACGGTGGTAAATCGATTATCGGTCGAATCCACCGCGACATTGACCTCACAATAGCGCTGAGCTTCTTCAATCGCCTTGGTTGACCAGGCCCCGGTGTTGAAATAATCGGCCTTAGTTTTGCCACGCAGCAGGTTCATCGGAATCATCGGGAACTGCAATGAGGCTCCGCCTTGCAGGAATAAGACAGCATAGTCGTCAGGAATCGCCATCAAATCACGCAGATCAGCCTCGGCTTTTTCTGCAATCGAGGTATATTCCGGACCACGATGGCTCATTTCCATGACCGACATGCCTGTGCCACGCCAATCCAGCATTTCCTGCTGCGCCTGTTTCATCACGGCATCCGGCAACATGGCCGGGCCGGCACTAAAGTTATACGCTCTCAAAATTACTCTTCTGTTGCGATATCGTCGTTGTCACCCGCTGGCAGATCGGCATCATCTTCGTCTTCGATAACGCGCTCTACGCCAACCAGTTTTTCATCGTTACTCAGGTTAATCAGGCGAACACCTTGGGTGTTACGTCCCACCAGAGAGACATCCTTAACCGGTGTCCTCACCAGCGTTCCGCCATTGGTAATCAGCATGATCTGATCTTCAGCACAGACCTGTACAGCACCGACAACATTACCGTTACGTGCTGAGGTCTGGATCGAGATAATGCCCTGACCACCACGACCTTGAACACGGTATTCCGCTAGCTCGGTACGTTTACCGTAACCAAATTCAGTGGCTGTCAGAATGGCGCCTTCTTCCTGAGCAATGATCAACGCGATGATTTTCTCATCATCGCCGATGCGCATACCGCGTACACCGCGCGAAACACGGCCCATCGAACGGACATCGGTTTCAGGGAAACGAATAACCTTACCGGCCGAGCTAAACAGCATGACATCTGACAGACCATCAGTCACGGCTACATCAACCAACTGATCGCCTTCTTTCAGATCAACCGCGATAATGCCGTTGGCACGTGGACGCGAATAATCCACCAGCGGAGTTTTCTTCACCGTACCCGAGGCTGTCGCCATAAAGATGAACTTGTCAGCTTCGTATTCACGAATTGGCAATACCGCATTGATACGTTCCCCCTCTTCCAGCGGAAGCAGGTTCACAATCGGCTTGCCACGCGCAGTACGTCCACCTTGAGGTAATTCATAGACTTTCTTCCAGTACACCTTACCGGCACTGGAGAAACACAGCAGCGTGTCATGGGTGTTAGCGACAAACAGATGCTCGACAAAGTCTTCATCTTTCATTGCAGTCGCGGCTTTACCCTTACCACCACGTTTCTGTGCCTGATAGGTATCCAGCTGTGTGGTTTTGGCATAGCCGGCGTGTGACAAGGTCACCACCATTTCTTCTTCGGTAATCAGATCTTCCAAAGTCAGATCGAGATGATTCACCAGAATCTCGGTGCGACGCTCGTCACCATATTCTTCATTGATTTTGACGAGTTCTTCACGAATCACCGCCATCAAGTTATCCGGATCACTCAAGATAGCCAGAAGCTCAGCAATCAGCGCCAGTACTTCACGGTATTCATCGAGGATCTTGTCTTGTTCCAGACCGGTCAGACGATGCAGACGCATATCCAGAATGGCTTGTGCCTGTACCGGAGACAAGTAGTACAAATCATTGACCAGCCCCAGCTCAGCAGGCAGCCCTTCCGGACGAGAGGCTTCGGCACCGGCGGCACCCAACATTTCCTGAATCAGGCCTGAAGCCCAACCTTTAGAGACTAGCGCTTCTTTTGCTTCAGCTGGATTCGGTGAAGACTTGATGAGTTCAATGACTTCATCGATATTCGCCAACGCCGTCGCCAGCCCTTCCAAGATATGGGCACGGTCACGGGCTTTACGCAGATCAAAAATCGAGCGGCGTGTCACTACCTCACGGCGATGACGGATAAACGCCTGCAGAATTTCTTTGAGGTTCAGGGTGCGTGGCTGGCCATCAACGATCGCCACCATGTTGATACCAAACACGGTCTGCATCTGGGTTTGCTGATACAGGTTGTTCAGCACCACTTCCGGCACTTCACCGCGCTTGAGCACGATAACCATACGCATGCCGTCTTTGTCAGACTCGTCACGCAGGGCGGAAATACCTTCAATTTTCTTCTCT
The DNA here is from genome assembly GCA_030148085.1 of Methylophaga sp. Taxonomy (GTDB): domain Bacteria; phylum Pseudomonadota; class Gammaproteobacteria; order Nitrosococcales; family Methylophagaceae; genus Methylophaga. The sequence goes on from JASBUF010000045.1 coordinate 16,403, forward strand.
TTAACCAGCTCGGCAATTTTTTCCAGCAAGCGGGCTTTATTGACCTGGTAAGGTAGCTCATTGACAACAATGCTCTGCTGTCCTGTGGCTTCATTGGTTTCGATATCGGCACGGGCTCGGATATGCACGCGGCCACGGCCGGTTTGGTAGGCTTC
>JASBUF010000046.1 GCA_030148085.1 Methylophaga sp.
AAGACAGGGCAAGCAGATCATTGCGACTGATCTGAGAATGGGGATGGAACCGGCTTACTTCTTCCGTTTCAATCTGGCTGATGAAAATGGGCATGAGCTGAGACCAGCTATCCCCAACCGGGTCAGAGTGGAATCCAACCGGGAACAGGGGGTTCGCTGGGTGTGGCAAAGGATCTGGAACCCGGCGGTGCAGTTTGATTTCAGGCCGAGCTTCAATCAATAAAAATTCACCACAGAGGCACAGAGATCACAGAGTTTTGTGGCTATCCTTAATCACGCTGATGAGCAACAAACAGAAACAGCTAAGCTCCAGCTCCAGGGATTGTTGTTACTGGCTATGGAAGTAAAGCGATTACCAAAGCATCAAACTTACCCTCTTAAAAGCAAGAAATCAGTAAATAGGTAATATTCCTCTGTGTACTCTGTGCCTCTGTGGTTCAAGTAAAGCTAATTTAACAAGCTTTCCGGGCTGACATAGTCATAGCCATGCGCTTCAGCCACCGCCTGATAAGTCACTTTCCCTTGATAAACATTCAGTCCCGCAAGCAAATGCGGATCTTCTTTCAGCGCTTTTTCCACCCCTTTATTTGCCAGCGCGAGCACAAAAGGCAGTGTGGCATTGGTCAGGGCGAAAGTTGAGGTTCTGGCCACCGCACCGGGCATATTGGCAACACAGTAATGAATGACGCCCTCCTCCTGATAACTGGGCTCATCATGTGTGGTCGGACGTGAGCTTTCAAAACAACCACCCTGATCAATGGAAACATCCACCAGCACGGCGCCGTTTTTCATCTCTTTCAGCATGGCCCTGGATATCAACTTAGGCGATTTTGCACCCGGCAATAAAACGGCACCGACAATGATATCGGCCGTTTTTGCTGCCTGCTCTATCGACTCGGATGTGGCATAGAGTGTTTTAAGCTGAGGACCGAACTGCTCATCCAATGCTTTTAATCGGGGAATGGATTTGTCCAGAATCGTCACATTGGCTCCCAGCCCCATTGCCATCCTGGCCGCATTGATACCAACCACGCCGCCGCCGATGACAGCGACATTGGCCGGCGACACACCGGGCACCCCGCCTATCAATACCCCCATGCCACCCTGTGTTTTTTCTAGGGCATGGGCTGCCGCTTGAATTGCCATCCGGCCTGCCACTTCACTCATTGGTGCCAGCAAAGGCAGACCACCAGTGGTATCGGTCACGGTTTCATAGGCAATGCAGGTCGCACCGGAGCCAACAAGCTCACTGGTTTGTTCTGCGTCTGGTGCCAGATGCAGATAGGTAAACAGAGTCTGATCACTACGCAGCAGCGCACGCTCCTGTGACAGCGGTTCCTTGACCTTGATTATCAGCTCAGCTCGTTTGAACAGGTCTGTGACCTCATCTACCAACTCAGCCCCAGCCAAGCGATAATCCTCGTTGCTGAGGCCAATTTCTGTCCCGGCATCTGTCTCAATCAGAACCTGATGACCGGCTTTGCTCAACTCTCGGACACCTGCCGGTGTCAAACCAACGCGGTACTCGTGATTTTTTATTTCCCTGGGTACACCGATTAACATCACTTTTCTCCGGTTTTTTGT
>JASBUF010000060.1 GCA_030148085.1 Methylophaga sp.
ATCAATGACAAGGATGTGAATCATGGCAATCAAGGATTGGCCTGCCGATGATCGCCCGCGTGAAAAGCTGCTCAGGACCGGGCCGCAAGCACTCTCAGACGCGGAGCTGTTGGCAATCTTTCTTCGTACCGGTGTGACTGGCCTGTCGGCCGTCGATCTGGCTCGACAATTACTTCATCAATTCGGCAGCCTGCGCGCGCTGCTCGAGGCGGACAAAACCGAGTTCTGCCAAGGGCATGGCCTCGGTGAAGCCAAGTTTGTGCAGTTACAAGCCGTACTCGAAATGAGTCGACGTCATCTTGAATCGACGCTGACCCGCGGTGATGCCTTTACTGACTCACAAACCACCCGCCATTACCTGAAACAGCGCCTGCGGGCATATTCCTACGAGGTATTTGCCTGCCTGTTTCTGGATAACCAGCATCGTTTGATTCATTTTGCTGAACTATTTCGCGGCACCATTGATGGCGCCAGTGTCTATCCGCGGGAAGTCGTCAAACAAGCTTTGGAGCACAATGCGGCTGCGGTCATTCTTGCTCACAATCACCCTTCCGGCATCGCTGAGCCGAGTCAAGCCGATATCCAAATCACCAAACGGATTCAGTCAGCACTGCAACTGGTGGATATCCGTGTACTCGATCATATTATCGTGGGTGATGCCGAGACCACTTCGCTTGCTCAGTTGGGTCAACTGTAACTAGTCCTTATCGAGCGGCTTATCTCTGAACACCTTGCGACCGGTAAACATGGCAGAAATCAGCCCGTTTCGTTCGCGTAGTTCAGTCACGATCACACCCAGCAAATGCAACACGATGAGACCGAGCAGAACAAAAAAGTTTAGTTCATGGATGGTTTTAAACGGTGAGCGGAAATCACGCATTTCCTTATAGGCGTCTTTATCAATACCTACCTCAGAATACGGCTTAACCTGATCCATGGTTTCCGGCGACTCCGCCACCCAAGCTTTAAACTGCTGACCAAATGGCGGTTTGTAGATATCAGTACCGGCCAATACCAAACCGGTTACTGCTTGCACCGTCAGTAATAGCAATAAAGCCATGACCATCCAACGCGCCAGCGGGTTATGGCCCTGAAAACCGACGGATTTTCCTTGTTTAAGATTAGAAAAGAAGGCTTTTTTATGCTCGCGGTACTGAGCACCAAACGGCAGAATAGCGTTCCAGCGACTAAAACGATTGCCGACAAAACCCCAGATCAGGCGCCAGCCCAGATTCACCGCAAAGACGTAACCGATATAGACATGCCAGGTTTTCAATAACACCTTGCCATCATCTGTAATACCGAGCGCCTTGCTATTGAAAATGACAACACCGATGGCAATTAAGGCCAGTACGGTCAGCACATTAATCCAATGAAACCAGCGAATGCTGCGATCCCATACCCTGTATTCTTGTAGGTCTTTCTGCTCAACCATCGGTTTTGTCTCCAAACTATCGCGCTAAATTGCCGCCACTATAGCGCGCAAAAATTAAAGCAGGATTAATCTTTACCGGCTTTTACACAGAGAATGGGTAAGCAATCGCCTCATGGTGCTGATAGCCCTCAACTTCAAAGTCATCCAGCGTGACCCAGGTTTCCAAATCATTGAGTGATTTGATATCCGGATTGATGTGCAGTTTCGGTGACGGGTAAGGCTCTCGTTTCAGTTGCACATCACGCATCAATTCCAGCTGATCTTCGTAGATGTGGGCGTTGACGATTTTGTGATAAGCCTTGCCCGGCTTAAGCCCGGAAATCTGTGCCATGATTTTCAGCAGGAAAAACACCTGCACCTGATTGAAATTCAAGCCCAGCGGCACATCACAGGAGCGCTGATACGAGGTCAGATACAAGGTATCACCCAGTACCGAAAAGGTGTGAGTGTGCATGCATGGACGCAGACAGCCCATATCGAACTCGCCCGGGTTATAGAAAGTCAGTATTTCACCCCGGTCATCAATCCCTTTAGCAAGATGATCGGCAATTTTTTTGAGCTGATCTAATGGTGTGCCATCCGGCTTTTGCCAGCGACGTCCCTGTACCCCGTAAACCCGGCCCATATCATCCTCACCTTTACGGTGCGGGTTATTGAGCCAATCCGGGTTATCGTTAGCGTTGGCATCCCAGGTTTTACAGCCAATCGCACGAAAATCCGCGGCATTATCGTAGCCACGCAAATAGCCCAACATCTCAGCAATTGCTGCTTTCCAGTAACTCTTGCGGGTGGTGATCAGCGGGAACTGATTAGCGGCGACATCGTATTCCAGATCGGCATTGATCACAGTCAGGCAGCGCTTGCCGGTGCGGGTGTTTTCTACCCATTCGCCTTCATCAATGATGCGTTGGCATAAGGCCAGATACTGTTTCACTCGGTTTCCTCAACAGGGTTCGCAATGCTGGTGATTGTGGCATTGCCCGCCAGAAGGCTCAAGTCAGGGGGATAAATTGTATTTCTGCATCCGGTACAGCAGGGTATCGCGACTAATACCTAACAAGCGCGCCGCTTTGGAGCGGTTACCGGCAGCCATGTCCAGCGCCTGCTCGATCAAATCGAGTTCCACCTGAGCCAAATCGATCCCGGAAGGCGGCAAACTAAACTGAGGCGAGTTAACCTGCACACCGGGTCGCATTGCTTCAGTCAGCTCTTCAGGCTGAATCAGTTGGCCCGGCTGCAGTAGGGCCAGACGCTGACAGTAATTTTCCAACTCTCTGACATTACCCGGCCAGTTATAACGTTGCAGGCACTGTTCGGCTTCTCGTGACAAGCGCACTACAGCATTGCTGCCCGCATATTCACGCAGATAATGTTTAAGTAGCAGTGGAATATCCTCACTGCGCTCGCGTAATGGCGGCAAATCCACCGGTACTACCTGCAAGCGATAATAGAGATCGGCACGGAAACGACCGGCTTTGACCTCCGTCGGTAAGTCGGCGCTGGTAGCTGCCACAATGCGCACATCGGCAACATGCAGACGATGACTACCCTGCAATTGACACTCACCAGCCTCAAGAAAGCGTAAGACTTTGGCCTGTACCGATAACGGCAAGGCGTCGACCTCATCCAGGAATACCGTCGAGCCTTCCGCTGCCAGCAAGCGTCCACGAAATGTCACCTGCCCGTCTGCATCACAGCGACCGAACAAGTCCAGTTCAACATCTTCACTGGGTAAGGCCGCACAGTTAATGGTGACCATTTCCTTATCGCGGCGGCGGCTCTGCTGATGCAAGGTCTGTGCAATCAATTCCTTACCGGTACCTGTCTCACCGCTAATCAGTACACTGGCATCGCTAAGCGCAATCATGGGTAGTGTACGTAGGATATGAGTGAGCTCGGGCGATTGTCCCAGCAGTGACTTCATCACGAGGCCTCCTGTCCATGTTCACTATGCTGCATAGGTTCGGAATGATCGTGATCGTGTCCACTCAAAGGCCACAACAAGGTCGCCAGTGCCATCAGAATAATCACCACACCGGCGATCTGACGCAACGACTTGGAACGCGCCAATGACGCCAGCATGCCGGTAAACAGCCCCGCCCCCATCACTGCAGGCAGGGTACCGGCGCCAAAGGCCAGCATCACCAGTCCGCCCTTGACCGGATCGCCCGCAGTAGCAGCCACGGCTAACGCGGCATAGACAAGCCCGCAGGGCAGCCAGCCCCAGACCATTCCCAGCAAAAATGCCTGTGAAACTGAACGTACCGGCAGTAACTTCTGACCAATCGGTTGCAACAAGCGCCAGACCGGTGCGCCCAGCTTTTCAGTGCGGGCAAACTTGGGAAACCAACCGCCCAGATACAGACCCATCGAGACCATAACGATCACAGATAAGATGCGGAGAAACCAGTGGGCATTTAACTGTGTCAGCGGTGAACTGAGCAGACCCACCACCACACCGGCCATGGCGTAACTCAAAATGCGGCCCACATTGTAGTTAAAGACAAACGGCAACATGCGCCGCTGACTCTCTCTCACCTCGGCAGGCAGGCTCAGCGTTAATGCCCCAATAACCGAGCCGCACATGGCAATGCAATGTACGGTGCTGAACAGGCCCAGCAGAAATGCAGTGATATAAGAACTGATAATGGCATCCATCGTGATGGTCAATTGTTGCTAAATACCGGCAGATTATCACGCTATTTAGACAGAGAGGTGTGTGATATCCCATAACCGGACCGCAAATCACACACATTTTGCGCGGCTAAGTTCTCTACGCTAAGCAAAAAGAAACACAACGGAGAACAAAATGTTACGCACAGCCTTATTGCCATTTAGTCTGATGGTATCTCTGAGCATTCCTGGTCTGGTCAACGCCGAGCATCCCCACGCGCCAGAAGAATTGGACAAACTTGTGGTCTCAGTTCCTGAACCACTGCCTCATAGCAATGCTCACCTGCAACAGCATGACATCGATGCTATGCAGTCAAGCACCAGTGATACTGCGGCCCTGCTGGAAAATCTACCGGGTGTTTCGTTGTACGGTGCAGGCGGCGTATCAAGCCTGCCTGTCATTCGGGGTTTGGCCGATGACCGTTTGCGAATCAAGGTTGATGGCATGGATCTGATTTCTGCCTGTGCCAACCATATGAATCCGCCACTGTCCTACATTAGCCCCGACCGGTTAAGTGAACTTAAAGTCTATGCCGGCATTTCCCCCGTCAGCGTTGGTGGTGACAGTATCGGCGGCACGATAATCGCCAAATCCAAACAACCTGAATTTGCGGACAGCCCAGATGAGTTAATCACCAGCGGTGAAATTGGCACATTTTATCGCAGTAATGGTGATGCTCGTGGTGGAGAACTGGCGGCCAGCCTGGCTACGCAAAACTTCAGCTTGTCATATAGCGGCTCAACATCAAAAGCGAATAACTACGACGCAGGCGACAGTTTCAAAGCCGCTGGCAATACTGCCGCTGATCGTGGTTCTCTGGATGCCAATGAAGTCGGTTCTTCTGCCTATGAAACCCGTAACCATGCCATCGATCTGGGCTTCAAGCTAAGCGAAGATCACCTATTGCAACTAAAGCTGGCGCATCAGGACATCCCCTACCAAGGCTGGCCAAATCAGCGCATGGATATGCTGGAAAACCGCAGTAACCAGGTCAATCTGTTATACAACGGTCAATTTAACTGGGGCTCTTTCGAAACATCACTTTATCGCGAAAAAACCCATCATAAAATGCAGTTTGGTGATGATAAACAGTTCCTCTACGGCACCGCCCTTGGCATGCCCATGGAAACTGAAGGCGACAATCGTGGCCTCAGCCTGAAAGCTGAAATCATCGCCAACGATCGTGATTTATTCCGTATTGGTACCGATCTTCAGCGCTACCGTCTGGATGATTACTGGGAAGCCTCCGGTGGCATGATGATGGCTCCCGACACATTTATTAATATCAATAACGGCAAACGTGACCGTTACGGCGTCTTTGCTGAATGGGAAGCGGACTGGAACCAGCAATGGACGACGCTGGCCGGTGTTCGCCATGAAACCGTCAAAATGGATGCGGATGAGGTACAGGGTTATAACGCCATGTACCAGTCTGACGCTGATGCATTTAATGGCAGTGACCGCAGCCAAACTGACCACAACCTCGACTTCACTGCACTTGCTCGATTCACGCCTTCAGCGACTGAAAGCTATGAGTTTGGCTATGCGCAAAAAACACGCTCACCGAACCTGTATGAACGTTACAGCTGGTCACAAAATGGCATGGCAATGCGCATGGTCAACCTCACCGGTGACGGCAATGGTTATGTCGGTAATGTCGACCTTGATCCAGAAGTCGCTCATACACTGAGTCTGACGGCAAACTGGCATGATGCCGAGCAAAAAGACTGGGGGCTCGCCGTCACGCCGTTCATCAGCTACGTTGATGACTTTATCGATGCTCAGCGTTGTGGCAATGGCGGCATGATGAGTGGCTGTTCAACATCAAACCTGTCGCTGACCGACGGGTTTGTTTATCTGCAGTATGGCAATGTCGCTGCCAAGCTTTATGGGATCGATCTCTCCGCTGAAAAACACCTGCATCAGTCTGAAAAACTGGGCACCTTTCATGGTGAAGCGGTGATCAGCTATGTCCGTGGTAAAAACCGAGACAACGGTGACGATCTGTATAACATTATGCCACTCAATGCGACTTTCCTGCTGCACCATGAAAAAGGCGGCTGGCATAACACGCTTGAATGGCAACTGGTGTCAGCCAAAGACAAGGTCAGTGAGGAACGTAATGAGCAGGAAACGGCCGGCTATGGTCTGATGAACCTCCGTACCAGCTACACATGGCAGGCTGTTCGGGTAGATTTCGGTATCGAAAATGTCTTCGACAAGCTATACAGCCATCCGCTCGGCGGCGCATACACCGGTCAGGGTGCAACAATGTCTCCCACAGATGTGGCATGGGGTGTGACTGTTCCCGGTATGGGACGCTCTTTCTATACCGGTATCAACTATCAATTTTGATTAGCTTAGGGATCAGGGTAATAACTGTTCCAGAATGTGCCGGTGTGGCGCGAGATGAAATACGGTCTCGCGCTGCTCACCGGTCGTGGTGACATAACGAAAACTGATCTGACCGGCATTGCTCAGTTGTAAGGTCAACGCTTCACCTTGATCTAAAGGAAAATCGACGACTTCTGGTCGTCTGTCAGCCAGCAGTTGATCATAACTGGCCGCGTCCCAACCCAGCAGTTTCAACACATCAGGTTTATTGGCTTGCTGACCACTGAAAGCCCAGTCGTCATTCGCCTGTTGCTCAAACTGATACACCACCTGCTGCGGCTTGGGGGCCGGTGCACCACAAGAGCGAAAGCCCTGAGTCAGCTTGAGTGGCTTAAAACTGTCGACCTGAACCACAATCAGCTCATTACTGGCAAAACTCGCCGTCATCGTATCGGTCAGGAACAACGACCCCCACAACTCGCCATTGGCCAGTCGTTGAATGGTTAGTTGATCCCCGTTGTTATGACGCAGCTCCATCGCCGTGGTCTGCGCCTGTATGGGGCTAACCAGAAATAAGCTAAACAGGACAATAGATTTCATCTCAGCCTCCGCGTGATATCACTGAGACTGCGATCAGGATAATGAGTTCTCAGGCGTTCACCTGCAGGCGCAGATCAATCTTCTTAAGATGCTCCACCTCGTGCGCCAGATCGGCCTCGGTCAGCGGATGTTCCTTGAGCCAGTCTTCTGGCAGGGTCAGGATCAGCTTCTTTCCGTCCAGCCGCAATTTGACATAAGTATCCACCTGTTCACTGCGGCCACGGTTAAACACCATTGCCAGACGCAGTAACACCGTCAGTCGCTGAGTACTGAGTTGCAGTTCATCCGGTAGTTTTTTGATGTCTTTCTTCGGAAACGAGCGGCGTTGCCCGCGCACCATGACCGACAATACCTGCTGTTCTTCACGGGAAAACCCGGGCAGGTCAGAGTTGCCGACCAGATACGCCGAGTGTTTATGAAATTGGTTATGCGAAATCGCCAGACCAACCTCATGCAGTTTGCAGGCCCATTGCAGGCGATGCAGCAAATCGTCGTAGTCCAGCTCCCAGTCACGCGCGACCTGCTCAAATAACTGTGAGGCCATCACACTGACGCGATCGGCATGCAGTTCATCGACATCATAGCGTCGCGCCAGAGCCAGTACAGTTCGCTCACGCTCATCATCATGCTGAATACGGCCAAGCAGGTCATACAGCAAGCCTTCACGTAAGGCACCGTCGGAGACGATCATGCGCTCAATGCCTAAGCGGTCGAAAGCGGCCGCCAGAATACAAAGGCCGCCTGCAATCACGTTATGACGCTCTTCGCTGAGTCCTTGCAGCTTGGCATCTGCAACGCTGCCGGCATCAATCAGATGCTGAACCATTTTCTGCAAGGCCTCGGCGGTGATCACCCCATCATCAGCCCAGCCCTGCTCTTTACAGATATTGGCAACACAACGAATGGTACCGGATGCACCGATAGCCTCAGTCCAGCCTGCCAGACGGTAGGGACGCTGAATAGTTCGGATTTGCCTTGCCGCATGCAGCATGGCTCTCTGCATCGAGCTGGCGGGGGTTTTACCGTCTTCGAAATATTTCTGCGAGAAGCTGACGCAGCCCATTTCCAGACTTTCCCGCATCAAGCCCTTGAAACCTTCACCGATAATAAACTCGGTACTGCCTCCCCCGATGTCCATCACCAGTCGACGGCTATTATCGAAGGCCAGTGAATGTGCCACACCGAGGTAAATGAGCCGCGCCTCTTCTTCACCGGTAACAATCTCAATGGGATGGCCTAAAGCCAAGCGCGCCTGACGCAGAAAGCGGCGTGAATTATGGGCGATACGTAAGGTATTGGTGCCGACCACGCGCACATCACCAAACGGCAGGTGGCGGATGCGTTCTCCGAAGCGTTCCAGACAGGCCAAAGCCCGCTCCTGCGCTTCCAGCGACAGGTAGTCGTCCTTATCCAGTCCGGCACGTAGCTGCACCATCTCACGCAGCCTGTCGACCACCTGAAAATGGCCGTCGCGCAGTCGGGCAATAATCATATGAAAACTGTTAGAGCCGAGATCAATCGCGGCCAGAACGTCGTGACTGTTTTGCTGTTGCATAGAATCCGTCGTCTTGTTTACGCACATTCTGCCTTAGCCCCAGTCTGCTGAACAGTACTGATCGATATCACAGGCAAAAAAAAGCCCGCTTAGGATTCTAAGCGGGCCAAATATCGAGAGAGAAACTAAAAGCCAGACAATCAATCGATCGGTTCACCTTTCACGATTTTTTCTGCCTTTTCAATGCTCAGATGGCGTACATCCTTGCCTTCCACCAGGTAAATGATGTGTTCACAGATGTTATTGGCATGGTCACCGATGCGCTCCAGTGAACGTGCCGACCACATCATGTCGATAACACGTGACACCTGGCGGGTGTCTTCCATCATGTAGGTCATTAGTTGACGCAGAATGCCTTCGTATTCGGCATCCACTTCACGGTCTTCCTTAGCCACACGCAATGCCATTTCGACGTCAAAACGGGCAAAGGCATCCAGCGCATCACGCAGCATGCCGCGCACATGATTACCCAGGCTTTGCAGTTCACGGTAGTTTCGTTTCGGGCGATCCTTTTCCGACAGGTTCAGTGCCATCTTGGCAATACGCACGGACTCGTCACCGATGCGTTCCAGATCAGTAATGGTTTTTTCGATACCGGTCACCAGACGCAAGTCGCTGGCAGTCGGTTGACGCAAAGCAATGATCTGGATGCATTCTTCATCAATGCTGACTTCCATCTCGTTGACCTGCTCATCAAAGCTAATGACTTCGCGGGCCAGTTCGGCATCGGCGTTAATCAGGGCTTCCATCGCATTGGTCACTTGTTGCTCGACCAGACCGCCCATCGCCATTACGCGGGAGCGGATATCCTGCAGTTCGTTTTCAAACTGCTGTGAAATATGTTGAGAGTGGTTGGTTACCATGTTTCTATCTCCTTGGCACCGAAATTAACCGTAACGACCAGTGATGTAATCTTCGGTCTGCTTCTTCGCCGGGTTGGTAAACAGCTCATCGGTCGCACCAAACTCAATCAGTTCACCCATGTACATAAACGCCGTGTAGTCAGAGACACGTGCCGCCTGCTGCATATTGTGGGTGACGATGACGATGGTGTACTTGTCTTTGAGCTCGTAAATCAGCTCTTCGATTTTCAGCGTCGACAACGGATCCAAAGCCGATGCCGGCTCATCCAACAGTAATACTTCCGGTTCAATGGCAATGGCGCGGGCAATCACCAGTCGCTGCTGCTGACCACCAGACATACCCATCGCAGATTCATGCAAGCGATCTTTCACCTCATCCCACAAGGCGGCGCCTTTCAGCGATTTTTCGACTACTTTGTCCAGCGTCGAACGATCATTCACACCTTGCAGACGCAGGCCGTAGGCGACGTTTTCATAGATCGACTTAGGGAATGGATTCGGCTTCTGGAACACCATACCGACCTGACGTCGCAGATCCGCGACATTGACCGAAGGTGAATTAATTTCTTCACCATCCAGCAGCAGATGGCCTTCCATCCGTACTGAGTCGATCAGATCGTTCATGCGGTTGAAGCTGCGTAACAGCGTTGATTTACCACAACCACTCGGGCCGATAAAGGCGGTCACACGGTTTTTCGGGATGCGCATATTAATGCCGTGCAGCGCCTGCTTGTCACCGTAGTACAGGTTGAAGTCTTTGACTTCCAGACACGTGGTTTCATCCTTCAGGTTGACACGTGGGCCGCGTTGCATAGATTGAATATCAATGCCGCGAGCGACGTTTTTCTGTTCGTTGACTGCTTCCATAATTAACTCTCGGTTGCTTTGTAGGTTTCACGCAGACGATTACGAATACCAATCGCTGCCAGATTCAATATGACGATGATCATTACCAGCAAGAAGGCCGTGGCGTAGACCAAAGGCCGCGCGGCTTCAACATTGGGGCTTTGGAAACCGACATCATAGATATGAAAGCCCAGATGCATAAATTGTCTGTCCAGATGCAGGTAAGGCGCAATATTATCGACCGCCAGTGCCGGGGCCAGTTTCACCACACCCACCATCATCAGCGGTGCGACTTCACCAGCAGCGCGTGCCACGGCCAGAATCAGGCCGGTCATCATGGCTGGTGCAGCCATCGGCAACACCGTGCGCCACAGGGTTTCGGCTTTGGTGGCCCCAAGAGCCAGACTGCCTTCACGAATCGCACGTGGAATACGTGATAAGCCTTCTTCGGTAGCCACAATCACCACCGGCACGGTCAGAATCGCCAGCGTCAATGAGGCCCACATCAAACCAGGTGAACCAAAGGTCGGCGCCGGTAACTTAGCCTGGAAGAACACTTCATCAATGCTGCCGCCGATAAAGTAGACAAAAAAGCCCAGACCAAACACACCGTAGACAATGGAAGGTACACCGGCCAGGTTATTCACAGCGATACGAATCAAACGCACGACCGCCCCCTGCTTGGCATATTCTTTCAGGTAAACCGCTGCGATTACTCCAAACGGCGTCACCAGAATCGACATGATGATAACCATCATTACAGTACCGAAGATTGCCGGGAAGATACCGCCTTCTGTATTCGCTTCACGTGGCTCGCCAGAGACAAATTCCCAGGCATGATGGAAATATTGGCCAAATTTCTCGCCAATGCCCATACCGTTGGGTTTATAGGCGTGAACCACCTTGGCCATCGGGATTTCGACTTCACGGCCATCCGCCATACGCACCGTAATCTGATCGCGGTTTAGCGCCGCATAAAGGCCGTTCAGTTCTTCACGCAACGTCGCGTAGCGCTCATCAAATAGCTTACGCTGCTCTTCAATTTCCTGATAAGGCAGGCTGCCTTGCTCAACACCGTTCAACTCAAGGCGGCGTCCATCAAGACGTAACTGTTCCAGACCGTGGTTGATTTTGCCGATCTCGGTTTTTTCAAGACCTTTGATTTGCTGGATCAGGCTGTTACTGCGTTCCAGCCGTGCTTGGAATTCGTCCCATGCTTCATCACCACTGGCAACAACCTCACCCTGTTGTTTGACATTCGCGAGGTAGCCATAAAAGTGACCCCACTCACGACGCTCAATCGCCATAATGCCTTCGGGATAGTTAATATCCGCAATCCACGGGTCATTAATCCAGCGGAAATCCAGACCATAATAATCGCGGTTACCTACCTTGAGCAGCGTCCGCCGTGCAAACTCCTGACCTTCTGGCAGTTCCAGGCCCGATAGCTGCAAACGTTGTGCAGGCACCGTTTCATGATCCACCTTTTCACCAATCAGAATTTCGGTTTCCTGACCCGGCTCCTGATAGGTCAACTCCATGATATCGGCAGGCCAAAAGTGGCTCAGACCGCGCACCGCAATCAGCAGTAACAATCCAACCACCATAACCAGACTGATACTGACAGCACCGGCATTCAGCCAGACCCAAGGCTTACCACTGTCGAACCAGGTTTTAATTGAAGAACTCTGTTTCATCGTTTTATCCATTACAGCGAGCTGTATTTATTACGTAAGCGCTGACGCACGACTTCGGCGATGGTGTTCAAAACGAACGTTGCCATGAACAGCACCAGGGCAGCGAGGAACAGCACCCGGTAGTGCGAACTGGCCACTTCTGCCTCAGGCATTTCCACCGCGATATTGGCTGACAGGGCACGGAAACCTTCAAAGATATTGAAGTCCATAATTGGCGTGTTACCTGTTGCCATCAGTACGATCATGGTTTCACCGACCGCACGCCCCAGACCAATCATCACTGCCGAGAAAATACCTGGACTCGCCGTCAGCAAGACAACGCGTGTCATCGTCTGCCATGGCGTGGCACCCAAAGCCAAAGAGCCTACAGTCAGGTGTTTAGGTACGCCGAAAATCGCATCTTCAGTAATCGAGAAGATGGTCGGAATCACCGCAAAGCCCATAACCAAACCGACGACCAGCGAGTTACGCTGATCGAAATCGATACCGACCTCGTTGAGGAAGTTTGGCATGTCACCATCGAACAACCAGAGTTCGAGCGTAGCGCTCATCGACATTGACACAATGCCGACCAGAATCACGATTGGGACCAGAATAGCGGCTTCCCAACCATCCGGAATTTTTTCACGCAACTGACGTGGCAGTTTGGTCCATGCCCAAGCGGTCAGAATAATCATGATCGGCAGCACGAACAGAATGCTAAACACGCCGGGCAGGTTTTCTTCGACGATCGGTGCCAGCCACAAACCAGCCAGGAAACCGAGAATAACGGTTGGCAGTGCTTCCATAATCTCAATGGTCGGCTTCACGATCGAGCGCATTTTCGGCGACATGAAGTAGGCAGTAAAAATCGCGCCCATAATGGCCAGTGGTACTGCCACCAACATCGCATAGAACGCCGCCTTGATAGTACCGAAGGTTAGCGGTGTGAGGCTGAATTTAGGCTCAAAGTCACTACTGGCTGACGAAGACTGCCAGATATATTCTGGTTCAGCACGGCTTTCATACCAGACCTTTTCCCACAGCGAGTGCCATGAAATGTCAGGGTGCTCATTGTGGATGTCCAGCAGCTTAACACCACCGTCAGCGGTCAGGCTGATAAGGCCATTGGCACGTGGTGATAAAGCCATCACCGCATCGGCCGTATCCAGATACGGCTCCACCATCAACGTACGTTGTGCGGTGGTGTGATACACACCCAGTTGACCACTGCGATCCAAGGCCAGGAAGCCTTTACGCGCCTGTTCAGGCGAAATCGCCACAATCGGTGCCTCTTGTTCGGCAAAACTACGTACGTTGTGCAGGAAGTAGTTATTGTCCTTGTCACGGACTGGGAACCATTGGTCAATCTGACCATCACTACGTCCGACCAGAATAGAAATACCGCCAGTCAAAAATTCCAGCGTGGTAATGCTGACCCCACTTGGTACACCTTTCACCTTCTGAATCAGGTTCGGGGCGGTCTTTTTCTGTATATCGTAGTAGTGGATGTAGCCTTTATCATCAACCAAGAACAGTTCACGTTGGTCGATATCGAGCTTGATATGCGTAATATTGGTGAACGCAGGCAGGGTGATTTCTGTACTTTCTTCTTCCAGCGTAAATTCTGACGGGTCGAGGAAGCTGGCTTCACGGGTAATCGACTTAATAACCACACGGCTATCTGCTGTGACCGCTGCAAAAGTAGTTTGATCATCATAGCTTTGCAGGCTGAGTAAAGTGAGCGGCTGGCCTTTAGGGTCGATCTGCACCGCCTTGTCGCCGAGCGGATACTCAACGCGCGGAATGATTTTACGTGTCGTGCCTTCCGGATAGGTCACTTTGAAGTCTTGATTGAAGACAAACGCGCTACCGTCTTCAAAGCCATAACCGAAGATACCGGTCACAGCGGCACCGGCAGCCGTTGAACTGATTGTCTTGTCTTGAATCGGAAACTCGACATCAAGCATCGTTTCACCGCTTTCTGCAGCAAAGAAACGGGCGGTACCATCGCCATTTACGGTCAAGGCGACATCGTTATATTCGTTGAGCGTAACAAACTCGCTCTGCTGCATCTCAGTCTGGTATAGCGTTTTTGTTTCCAGATCGGCACCCTGAAATAATGGCAAAACCACATAGAGCAGATAAAAGAAGATAAGCACGATCGCGAAAATGACCGAGATACCACCGAAGCCCACGCCATAACGGGCCAGCTTGTCTTTTACCTCACGCCAGGCACGGCGGCGTTTAGCCGTTGCCGAGTCTGGTGCCGGCAGCACAGTTTTATCGTCAGCAGTTTGTTCAACCATTACGCATTACCAGTCTTGGGTTAATTTGAAACAATCCTAAAGCATCTGTGATGCAAAAACTTTAGGGTTGTAATAGCAAAAAACGCTCCGCACTAATTAGCAGTACGGAGCGTTTTCACTATCATGCTTTACTAAGCTTACTGAAGTTTTTCCAGCGCTTTTTCAGCAACACTAGCTGGCAGTGGAACATAGCCATCTTTGACAACCACTTGCTGACCCACTTTAGACAGAATCATTTTCATGAATTCCAGGTCGATTGGAGACAGTGCTTTGTTAGGTGCTTTGTTCACATAAACCCACAGGAAACGTGATAGCGGGAATGAACCATTTGCTGCGTTTTCAGCAGTGGCTTCAATGAAAGGTTTACCTTCTTCAGCTGCCAGAGGAACCGCTTTAACACCTGAGGTTTTGTAACCGATACCAGAGTAACCGATACCATTCAGTGATTTGGTAACACCTTGAACTACAGACGCTGAACCAGGTTGTTCGTTCACGCTGTTTTTGAAGTCACCTTTACACAGAGCGTTGTCTTTGAAGTAACCGTAAGTACCAGATACTGAGTTACGACCGTACAGTTGGATTGCGCCCAGGTTATCAACGCCAACTTGTGACCAGTTAGTGATGTCTTCTGAGTGACCACATGTGCGGGTAGCAGAGAAAATCGCGTCAACTTGAGCGATAGTCAGGCCTTCGATTGGGTTGTCTTTATGTGCATAGACAGCCAGCGCGTCGATAGCAACAGGAATTGCTGTTGGTTTATAACCGTATTTTTCTTCGAAAGCGGCTTCTTCTTTGTCTTTCATCGTACGGCTCATTGGGCCGAAGTTTGCAGTACCTTCAGTCAGTGCTGGAGGTGCAGTAGAAGAGCCGGCAGCTTGGATTTGGATGCTGACGTTAGGGTATTCACGTTTGAATTCTTCAGCCCACAGCGTCATCAGGTTAGCCAGCGTGTCAGAACCAACGCTAGACAGGTTACCTGAAATACCACTGACTTTTTCATAGTCAGCCAGGTTTGCATCAACATCAGCGAAAGTCACTGGTGAGAAAGCCATGGTGGCTACAGCACCCAGCAGGGCAATATTTTTCTTGAACATTATGTTCAGCTCCCAAGTTAAAAGAAAGATTGCAACGTTTGTACGTTTAGCGCTGGGAAGTATGAATTTAGACTGTGACAAGGATATGAAAGAAATATGACAGTTCTGTTACATCAAACAAAACTATAGTGTTAAGCGCCTGTTAAACGGTGATTTCTTCCACCACAATGGCAGGTGGGAAACAGCATTTGAAGCAGCTGCCCTGACCAAGTTCGCTGCTGATCTTCAGTCTTGCGCCGTGCCGTTGCAGCACGTGCTTGACGATAGCAAGGCCAAGCCCGGTGCCACCCGCATCGGTGGTACGACCTTTATCGACACGGTAAAAACGTTCTGTGAGACGGTCAAGATGATGCTCGGCAATACCGTCGCCGTTATCTTCTACACTCAGACAGGCGCCATCCTCATCCTGCTGCCAGCGTAAAGTGATCACGCTTTCTGCGGGCGTATATTTGACGGCATTAAAGACCAGGTTGGAGATAGCGCTGCGTATTTCATCGCTATCACACACCAGCCACTTGTTTATCTGTATATCCAGCTTGATCTGATGCTGGCGGTATTGTTGCAAACGGTAGGCGTCTTCGGTAATCGACTGTAATAACTTAGCGACATCGGTCGGCACCCGGCGCAGTGCTTTTTCGCCGGTTTCCAGCTGAGATAAAACCAACAGGTCTTTAATCATTAAATGCATGCGCTCACTTTGCTGACGCATGGCAGGCAAAGCCGAACGCAACATTTCAGGCGGTGTGTCGTCGGTGAAGGCTTCGAGATAGCCACGCAACACGGTGAGCGGGGTTCTGAGTTCGTGCGACACATTGGCCACAAAGTCACGGCGCATGCGCTGCAGTTTGATGGTCTGAGTAATATCCCGGGCAATCAATAAACGGTTCGAGCCCATATAGCTGACCAGTTTTAACTCCAGCTGCATGGTTTCATCGATCGGTGACTTCACCGTGATGATGCTGCCCTGTCGCATGGGATCTTCTAAGAGAGGCTGAAAAGCAGGATCACGAATCAGGTTATTGATACGAACATTATTATCGCGAGGCCAACGCACACCGAGTAATTCCCGCGCAGACTGATTGGCCCACTCCACTTCACCGTACTCACCGAGTACCACGATGGCATCGGGCAAGGCGGCGGTAGCCTGCTGGAAACGTTTCAGATAACCGGTGAGTTTTTTCTTGCGATTGCTGTTTTGCTGTCGCATCTGCTCGATATAACGGCAGACATCGTCAATCACACCTTCGGCGCTCGGAGAGCGGTTCTTTTTCGGTTTTTCCAGCCATTCTCGCAACTTAAACCAGTTATGCTGCAGCCAGATGGCATAGCCCAAGGCGGCAAGAAACATAAAAGTCAGCATTTGCTCGAACAACAGACCGATAAAGCCAGCCAAGCTGACCAAAGTCAGTAGTCGCCAGTTATCCCATTGCATGCTTGAAACCGTCTAATCGACTGAAAATCGGTAGCCCACTCCGCGTACTGTCTGCACCAGCTCATCATGGCCGGTTGGTTCTAGTGCCTTGCGCAAACGACGAATATGAACGTCTACCGTGCGTTCTTCAATATAAACGGTATCGCCCCAGACGTAATCAAGCAATTGTGAACGGCCATAGGCGCGTTCCGGGTTTTTCATAAAGAAGTGCAACAGTCTAAACTCCGTGGGGCCAAGCTCCACACGGCTATCATCAACCGTTACGCGGTGACTTTTTGTATCTAGTACCAGATTACCGAATTGCAGTTTCTGCGAATCGCCATTGTCCGCGGGGCGGCAGCGACGCAGTACGGCTTTAATCCGCGCCATCAGCTCTGGGGGTGAGAAGGGCTTGTTGATGTAGTCATCGGCACCGACGCCCAGTCCCTTCACCATATCTTCGCTTTCGCCCTTGGCGGTCAGCATGATGACAGGAATATTGGCGAGAAATTCGTTGGCCCGAAGCCTGCGGATGAACTCGATACCATCTATACCAGGCAGCATCCAGTCCAACAGAATGATGTCAGGCTGTTGCTGCTTCAGAAAGTCCAGCCCGGACTCACCGTCACCCACAGCATCGCAGGCCATCCCTGACTGCTTGAGTGTAAAAGACAGCATATCGCGAATTGCGACATCATCCTCAACGACCAATACACTTGTTGCCATAACTGTTATCCCAGTCTAAAAAAGTCCTTGGCCGAATATTACCGGCCTTTTATGACAGTTTGGTAACAGTCACATCAAATGACTGATTTTTCTATCACTCTGGCAATGTAAGTCACCACTTACATCGTCCTAGATGACAGAGCCATGTCAGATTGATGACAGGCTCTGCACCGTTGAACCTTAGCTCATAATGCCTTTAATCATATAGAACAGACAGGCTGACAGCACTGCCGCTGCGGGCACGGTAATCAACCAAGCGGTGATAATTTTCTTCACCACGTCGCGCTTGACGTAAAGATTTTTCTTCTCTTTTTTCAGCGTTTTCTTGGCTTTTTTCAGCGTACCTTGCTCTTCATCAATGCTGCGATACAGCTCGGTAATCCGCTCGTAGTCAGTGACCGATTTGGCTTTCTTCTCAAGCAGAACATTGAGTTCACTGCGCAAGGCACTCAGCAGACGTTTTTCTTCCTGAATCTCACGCTTATCCTGCTCAATCTCATCTTCCAGCGACTCAGATTTATCCAGCCATTCACGCAGAAAACCAACACCGAATACACCGCCAATAGCGATATGGGTGGAACTCACCGGCAGGCCAAGTTGACTGGCGATAATCACCGTGATCGCGGCTGCCATCGCAATCGAGAAGGCGCGCATTTGATCCAACTCAGTAATTTCACCACCAACGGTACGGATCAGACGCGGACCGTACAAAGCCAGACCCAAAGCAATACCAAAGGCACCGACGGCCATCACCCAGAACGGAATACCGGCCTTGGCGCTGATACCACCGGTCATCACTGCATCATGGATTGCAGCCAGCGGGCCGATAGCATTCGCCACGTCATTGGCACCATGCGCAAAACTAAGCAGTGCCGCGGCGAAGATTAATGGGATAGTAAACAGTACATTCACGCTGGCACGATCATTCGACAGTCTCGGCAGGCGTTTTTTCAGACGTTTCTTGACCACTACAAACACCACAACGGCCACCACTAAACCTATCATTGAAGCTTGCATCATGGTGGGCTTGCTGGTCATTTCAAAACTGAAGAACAGGGTGTCGTTCATAAAGCTGAGAAGTTGTGGCCAAATCTGCTTAAGCCCTTTCAAAACCAGATAGGTAACAAATGCCCAGGCCATGATGGCAACATAAATCGGCACCCATTTGAAAGATGCAGAAATTTTGTCATCACGGAAAATAATGGTCTTTTTGATGGCAAACAGAAACGCCGCCGCGATTATGCCGCCGATGACAGGAGAGATTACCCAGGAACTGGCAATGGCCCCCATGGTATTCCAATCGACAATTGAGAACCCGGCAGCCGCAATACCGGCACCCATTACACCGCCGACAATCGAGTGCGTGGTCGATACCGGAGCGCGAGCAAAGGTTGCGAGATTGAGCCACAATGCTGCGGCCAACAGCGCTGCCATCATCGCCCAGATAAAACGTTGGCTATCGCCCTGGAAGCCTTCGATATCAATGATGCCGTTTTTGATGGTTGACACCACTTCACCACCAGCGATAATCGCGCCACCCGCCTCAAAAATCATCGCGATAACTATCGCGCCGCCCATGGTCAGTGCTTTGGAGCCGACCGCCGGTCCGACGTTATTGGCGACATCGTTGGCACCGATATTCATCGCCATATAGGCACCGAACATGGTGGCAATGGCCAGGAAGAGGCTATTACCTGCATCCCCGCTGAGGTTGAAGCTGTATACCAGCGCCAGCGCCATAAACAGTAAGGCCATACCTATACGTGTGAGTTCACCGTGACTCTTCTTATAGGCTTGCTTTTCGAGTTGATGGAGGTCTTTTATTTCCACAATGATCCCGTCGTTTGCTTACCAAAGTGCCGCAATTATTGCAGTATTGTGACAGCAGGCATACCCCGTGGCAGACGGATGTAACTTAGCGCTGTTAAGATTGTCTAGCTAAAGACTGTAATCACAAGCCTTAGAGACTGATGAAAAAACTTTTATTATTTGTGTTGATACTCACGGTTTTCAGTGCGCACGCGCGAACCGGATTTCTGGAAGGGCTCGGTATTGGTGGCGAACAGGTGCCGCCATTAGTAGAGGAAGCATTTCAGTTTTCCGCTGACATTGAGGATCCGCAAACTCTGCTGGCACGCTGGCAGGTGATGGAAGGTAACTACCTGTATCGCGATAAACTCAGTTTCGAGATTCTCGACAATAATCAGGTTTCTCTGGGCACCATCACCCTGCCTATCGGTGATAACAAGCAGGATGAGTTTTTCGGACTAGTGCAGGTCTACCACCACGATGTCGATTTCAGCCTGCCGCTCACTCGCCCACAAGCAGCACAAAGCTTTACGCTCAAAGCTAAATTTCAGGGTTGTTCTGAGACCTTCGGCATCTGCTATCCACCCAGTGAACAGACCGTTAGTCTGACGCTGCCGGCCATGGTAGCCACTGACAGCCCAGCGGTTGATGACAGCAAACCCAGCGTGACCAGCATACTGAGTGAACAGGATCGGCTGGCGCAGAAACTGGCTGAAGATAATCTGCTGCAGATTTTCCTCGGTTTTCTCGGCCTCGGTTTGCTGCTCACCTTTACCCCCTGCGTGTTGCCGATGATCCCGATCCTTTCCAGTGTGATTGTCGGCGAAGGTGAAAACATCACTACCCGCCGCGCTTTCGGCCTGTCACTCATTTATGTTTTGTCAATGTCCGTCACTTACACCACGGCAGGCGTGTTAACCGGCCTGCTCGGTGAGAACCTGCAGACTATGTTCCAGAACCCGTGGATTATTTCCGCCTTCAGTGCCTTGTTTGTCCTGCTCGCCCTATCCATGTTTGGTATCTACGAGCTGCAACTGCCACACACCTTGCAGCATCGCCTCCATCAAATAAGCCACCGCCAGCAAGGCGGCAGTCTGGTCGGTGTTGCCATTATGGGTCTGCTCTCCGGTTTGATTGTCGGGCCCTGCCTCGCGCCGCCGCTGGCTGGCGCGTTGATTTTTATTGGTCAGCATGCAGACCCTGTGCTGGGAGGGGCTGCCCTGTTTGCCCTCAGTATCGGCATGGGCATACCGTTACTGATTATCGGCACCTCTGCGGGCACCTTGCTACCCAAGGCGGGTGACTGGATGAATACGATCAAGGCGGTATTCGGCGTGTTGCTGCTGGGTCTTGCCATCTGGATGCTGGAGCGGATCCTGCCCGGCTGGCTGATTCTGATGTTATGGGGCGGACTGCTGGTTATCTGCGCCGTTTACCTGGGTGCATTGGATAGTCTGCAGATTGATGCCAATGGCTGGAGCAAACTATTTAAAGGCGTAGGCCTGATTGCGTTAATTTATGGTGCCTTGTTGATGGTGGGTGGTGCCAGTGGCAATCAGACTCTCTGGCAACCGTTGCAGCTACTCGCCAGCAATGCAGCTCCAGCGGCACAAGAGAATGAGGGTGTCCACTTCACCAGCATTAATAACCTTGCAGAACTGGAAGCACAACTGGCTACCAGCCAGCGTCCGGTAATGTTGGATTTTTATGCCGACTGGTGCACTGATTGTAAAACCATGGAAAAAACCACCTTTCGCGATCCGGCTGTTATCACCGCCCTGGATGATTACTTGCTGTTAAAGCTTGATATGACTGATAACACCGATGAACATCAGCAGATGCTGAAACAACTCAAGGTATTTGGTCCGCCCACGATGTTGTTTTATGACGCCTCCGGTCAGGAAAAAACCACTCAACGTATTGTCGGACATATCAGCGCAGAGGCCCTGCTGGCCCACCTGTCACAGCTATAACGGTAAAAATTCAAGAAAACTCAAGAAACCCGCCATTTCGGCGAAAATAGCGACAAAACCCGACTTTTTAATAACGCCAAACTAGACATCAGCAGGCCACTGTTGCACAATTCGGCCTATTCACTTTGACCTGCGTTAAGGATTGTCATGGCAACCATTCTTGTGCTCAACGGCCCCAACCTGAATTTATTAGGGACGCGTGAGCCTGAAATTTACGGTGCCGATACCCTTGCTGATATTGAGGCGCGGCTATATAGCCTGGCAGCCGAAAACAGCCTGGGACTGGAGTTTTTCCAGTCCAATGCCGAACATGCGCTGGTCGACAAACTGCATGACAGTCGTGGCAAAGTAGACTTCATTATTATCAACCCGGCAGCCTTTACCCATACCAGTGTAGCGCTGCGCGATGCTTTAACAGCTGTTGCCGTCCCATTTGTTGAAGTACACATTTCCAACATTCACGCCCGTGAAGCTTTCCGTCAGCATTCCTATCTGTCTGATATCGCCAAAGGTGTTATCTGCGGATTGGGTCCGCAGGGCTATGAACTGGCTTTACTGGCCGCAATCAGACAACTCAACTCATAACTATTATTAATAGAAGGTTAACGCATGGACATTCGTAAAATTAAAAAACTGATTGATCTTATTCAGGAATCAGACGTCGCCGAGATCGAAATTTCTGAAGGTGAAGAATCCGTACGTATCAGCCGTAACAGTTCCGTTGCACCGACTTATGCTGCACCGGCTCCAATTCAATATGCGGCTCCTGCTGCAGCCCCTATGGCGGCCCCGGCTCCTGCAGCCGCTGAAGCAACTCCAGCAGAAACTAAAGCCAACGATGCCAATGCCGTTCGCTCACCAATGGTCGGTACTTTCTACCGCTCGTCTTCTCCTGAAGCAGCAGCCTTTGTTGAAGTGGGCCAGACTGTCGCTGCCGGTGATGTTATCTGCATCATCGAAGCAATGAAAATGTTCAACCAGATCGAAGCCGATCGCAGCGGTACCGTCACCGCTATCCTGGTCGAAAATGGCCACCCGGTTGAATACGATGAGCCTCTTATCATTATTGAATAATGACCTTCGCCACTGGCGCATCTGCTCATCCTGACTTGTGGATATGAACACCGATATGATCGATAAAATTGTAATTGCCAACCGGGGCGAAATTGCCCTGCGTATTCTGCGCGCCTGCTGGGAGCTGGGTATCAAAACCGTTGCCGTACACTCCAGTGTGGATCGCGATCTCAAACATGTCTTGCTGGCCGACGAAAGCGTCTGCATCGGCCCGGCGCCATCCTCCGAAAGCTACCTGAACGTCCCGGCGATTATCAGCGCTGCTGAAATCACTGATGCCACGGCGATTCACCCAGGTTATGGCTTTTTGTCAGAAAATGCTGACTTTGCTGAACGCGTCGAAGAAAGTGGCTTTATCTTCATCGGGCCGCGCGCCGAAACCATCCGTATCATGGGTGACAAAGTGGAAGCCATCAAGGCGATGAAAGCCGCTGGCGTACCCTGTGTACCCGGCTCTGATGGCCCGCTGGGCACCGATGACGCCACTAACCTACGTCTGGCCCGTGAGATCGGTTACCCGATCATCATCAAGGCCGCTGGCGGTGGTGGTGGTCGTGGTATGCGCGAAGTGCACAGTGAAGCACACCTGCTCAACGCGATTGCCCTGACCAAGAGTGAAGCTCGCGCTGCCTTTGGTAACGATATGGTCTATATGGAGAAATTCCTCGAAGATCCACGCCATATTGAATTCCAGGTTCTGGCCGACCAACACGGTAATGCGATCCATCTGGGTGAACGTGATTGCTCAATGCAGCGTCGTCACCAGAAAGTCGTCGAAGAAGCTCCAGCCCCAGGCATTACCGAAGAGATGCGTGAACGCATGGGTAAAATCTGTGCCGATGCCTGTGTCCGTATCGGCTACCGTGGCGCTGGTACCTTTGAGTTCCTGTACCAGGACGGCGAGTTCTACTTCATTGAAATGAATACCCGTATTCAGGTTGAGCATCCGGTCACCGAACGTGTCACCGATATCGATCTGGTGGCCGAACAAATTCGTGTCGCGGCAGGCCTGCCACTGTCTATCAAGCAGGAAGATGTGGTGATGCGCGGTCATGCGATTGAGTGTCGTATCAATGCTGAAGATCCACGCACCTTTATGCCAAGTCCAGGCAAGATTACCCACTATCACGCTCCGGGCGGTGCCGGTATCCGTATGGACTCGCATATCTACAGCGGCTACAAAGTGCCACCTAACTATGATTCTTTGATCGGTAAGCTGATCGCCTACGGTAAAGACCGTGATTCGGCAATTGCCCGTATGCAGACAGCGCTGAAAGAAATCGGCATTGAAGGCATCAAAACCAATGTTGAATTGCAACGCGACATTATGAGCGACACCCACTTCCAGGCTGGTGGTACCAATATCCACTATCTTGAGAAGAAACTGGGTCTGTAATGGCTTGGATTCAATTTATCTGTCACACCACACCCGACAAAGCTGACGCCCTGTCTGAGGCTTTGAGCGAGTGTGGTGCGGCGGCAGTCACCTTTCAGGATGATGCCGATCAGCCGATCTACGAACCCGATTTGGGGCAGACACCACTGTGGACGGAAACCCGTCTCACGGCCTTGTTTGATGCCGAAACCGAGCAACAGACGGTATTAACCCTACTTGCCACGATGTTGCCTGAGGTCCCGAAGTTCCGCGTTGAAGCAGTGGAAGATAAAGACTGGGAACGGGAGTGGATGGATAACTTCCACCCCATTCAGTTTGGCGAGCGCTTGTGGATTGTACCCAGTTGGCATCAAGCTCCCGATACGAATGCGGTCAATATCCTGCTCGATCCCGGTCTCGCCTTTGGAACCGGCACCCATCCGACGACGGCCTTGTGCCTCAATTGGCTGGATCAGGCCGATCTCAAAGGTAAGTATGTTATCGACTATGGCTGTGGTAGTGGCATTTTGGCTATTGCCGCCGCTCTGCTTGGTGCTGAACGGGTTATAGGCGTTGATACCGATCCTCAGGCTTTGGAAGCGACCCGCGACAATGCGGCTCGTAATGGCGTCGAAATCGAAGCCTATCTGCCAGAGGACTGTCCCGACCTGCCTTGTGACCTGCTGATCGCCAATATTTTGGCTGGTCCGCTGCAAACGCTGGCACCGCGTTTTGCCAATCTGTGTAAACCAAGTGCAGGCATTATTCTGTCGGGTATTTTGCAAACACAGGCCGATGAGGTCAGCGACGCCTATAGCAGCTGGTTTGCTATGGAACCAGCGGTGGCTCGTGAAGACTGGATCCGCCTCAGCGGCACACGTCATGACAAAGGCTGATCTGAAGATCGGGCCTTACAGCCTGCCCAACAGTTTGTTTCTGGCACCTATGGCGGGTGTGACTGATCGTCCATTTCGTCAACTCTGCCGCCGCCTTGGTGCCGGTATGGCGGTATCGGAAATGATCACGGCCAATAAAGCTCTGTGGGCGAGTAAAAAGTCCTTATTGCGTGCGAATCATGAAGGAGAGCCAGAACCGCGCAGCGTACAGATCGCCGGTGCTGATCCGGTGATGATGGCGGAAGCAGCCCGACATAATGTCGATGAAGGTGCGCATATTATTGATATCAATATGGGCTGCCCGGCGAAGAAAGTCTGTAATGTAATGGCCGGTTCAGCCTTGCTGCAGAACGAAAAACTGGTGGCTGACATCGTTGAATCGGTCGTCAATGCCGTGGATGTACCGGTCACCTTGAAAATCCGTACCGGCTGGGATCGTGATAACCGTAATGGCGTCACCATCGCCCGTATTGCTGAAGACGCTGGTATTCAGGCGCTGGCCGTGCATGGTCGTACCCGTGCTGATGCATATCAGGGTGATGCCGAATACGACACCATTGCCGAAATTAAATCGCGCATCCGTATCCCGGTGATTGCCAATGGCGATATCAACTCACCTGAAAAAGCACTGGAAGTTTTGAACAAAACCGGTGCCGATGGACTGATGATCGGTCGTGGTGCTCAGGGCAACCCGTGGATCTTCCGTGAAATCCTGCATTATCTTGATACAGGGGAGTTGCTAGCCCAACCGGAAGTCACTGAAATAAAACAAGTCTTGATAGAACACCTACAAAACCTGTACGATTTTTACGGTGACTATTCCGGCGTGCGCATGGCGCGAAAACATATCGCTTGGTATAGCAAGGGATTACGCAATGGTAACGTTTTCCGGCAAGAAATGAATCTGCTGGAAATGCCGCAACAACAACTGCAATTTACCCGCGAATTTTTTGAACAAATACAAGAACAACAGGGATCTCGAGCCGCATGACCAAACCGCTGGCCAAAGATATATCGACTTGCGCTGAACTGGGTGTTGCGGTCGAACACACCACAGCTCCTCTAAGCGACTGTGTATCCCGCGCCCTGGCCGACTACTTCGAGCAACTCGAAGGCCATCCTGCCGCCAATCTCTATGAGATGTTGATGAATGAAGTCGAAGTGCCTCTACTGAAAGCCACTTTGTCACACACCAATGGCAATCAGAGTCGGGCCGCCGAAATACTCGGTATCAACCGTGGCACACTACGCAAAAAACTCAAGCTCTACGGCTTGTAAAACAATTTCTCTTTTTTGGAATTTCTTTTTCGATGAACACGATCAAACGAGCTCTATTGAGCGTTTCTGATAAGACCGGTGTACTTGAACTGGCACAGGAACTCAACCGCCTGGGTGTGGAACTGCTGTCCACCGGCGGTACTGCCAAACTGTTGGCCGAAGCTGGCCTGCCAGTCAAGGAAGTCTCTGAACATACTGGTTTCCCTGAAATGATGGCCGGTCGTATCAAGACCCTACACCCGAAAATTCACGGTGGTCTGCTTGGCCGTCGCGGCACTGATGATGCCATTATGAATGAACACGACATCGCCCCTATCGATCTGGTTGTCGTTAACCTGTACCCCTTCGAAGCCACGATCGCCCGTGATGACTGCACCCTGCCAATGGCGATTGAAAACATTGATATCGGTGGCCCGACCATGCTGCGTGCGGCGGCGAAAAACCATGCCGATGTCACTGTATTGATTGATCCTGCTGACTACGACCGCGTCGTTAAACAAATTGAAGCCAATGGCGGTGTCGATGATCAAACCCGCTTTGATCTGGCAGTGAAAACCTTTGAACATACTGCTCACTATGACGGCGCGATTGCCAACTACCTGGGCAAATTGACTGCTGGTGATGAAGCAGTGGAATTCCCACGCACCTTCAATACCCAGTTTGTTAAGAAACAGGACATGCGCTACGGTGAAAACCCTCATCAGAATGCGGCTTTCTACACCGAAGCAGCACCCGAAAGCGGCACCATCAGCGCTGCTGTTCAACTGCAAGGTAAAGAGCTGTCATACAACAATATCGCTGATACTGATGCGGCGCTGGAATGCGTCAAAGCTTTCCCTGAGTCGCCAGCCTGCGTCATCGTGAAACATGCAAACCCATGCGGCGTCGCCACTGCGGGAAGCTTGCTGGAAGCCTATGACTTGGCCTTCCAGACTGATACCACTTCAGCCTTCGGTGGCATTATCGCCTTTAACCGTCCACTGGATGCCGATACTGCCAAAACCATCATCGATCGTCAGTTTGTGGAAGTGATTATCGCGCCATCGGTTTCGGAAGAAGCCCAAGCCATCGTTGCACAGAAAGCCAATGTACGTCTGCTCGCCTGTGGTGAGTTTGTCGAACATGCGACTGCCAGCCTCGACTATAAACGCGTCAACGGCGGCCTGCTGGTTCAGGATCGTGATGACGCTTTAGTTCAAGCCCACGAATTGAAAGTCGTGACCGAAACCTCACCAACCGAAGAGCAAATGCAGGATCTGCTGTTTGCCTGGCGCGTGGCTAAATTCGTAAAATCCAACGCGATTGTCTACGCCAAGAACCAGCAAACCGTCGGCATCGGCGCCGGTCAGATGAGCCGCGTAGTCAGCAGCCGTATTGCTGGCATCAAGGCGCAAGATGCAGGTCTGGTCGTGCCAGGCGCGGTGATGGCTTCTGATGCCTTCTTCCCGTTCCGCGATGGACTGGATGCCGCCGCTGAAGCAGGCATTAAAGCAGTGATTCAGCCGGGTGGCTCGATGCGTGATGATGAAGTTATCGCTGCCGCTAACGAACACGGCATTGCCATGGTGTTCACAGGCATGCGTCACTTTAGACACTAAGCAGGCTCAGTAACAGGTGGATCGCGTTCAGGCACATCGCTTCTTTCAAGCGCTAAATCATGAACGTATCCACCGGCTGCGCCAATTGGCACCACTGCGGCACGGCCTCATTCTCGAGCTGTTGCCATTACTCTTCCACATTAATTCGAAAGTCCTGCCAGGCTATGTGTCCGATGACACGCCTGCCGGCTTGATTGATTATCAGCCAGATAAATCGGTACTCGACCGGGCGCAACACCTGGAAAAGAGTTTTCACTATCGTCGTCGTGCTCTTCGCCGTTACCCACTTCGTGGGCTCTACCTGATTCACTCTCAAAGCCACCTGACCTATCCCAAAGATACAACGTTTGAATTGTGGCTATTGCACAGCACACTTCCAGACGAGCAAAGACAACTACTTGAAGCCAAGCTCAGTGCAATCTCTGATTGGGCATGGGAGTCCGGGCTTCATCTTAATACACGACTGTTATCTGAATCAGATGTTGAACACGGCATCTTACCCGCATGGGAACTCGACCAGTTTTACAGCTGTGGCTTGGTATTGGCCGGCTGTCAGCCTGATTGGTGGCTAAGCAGCCCGGATGAAGACATAGCGTCCCAGAACCTTGTTAGGCAAGCAAAGCCGCAACGTCGCCAGAACGCTGTCAGCTTGGTCGATTTTGGCAATGTCAGTAGCTTTGCTCCGACAGAACTGCTCAAGTTCAGCACAACAGTATTAACGCAAAGTTTGTTCAATGGGCGACGTCTTTTAGATGTTCATTATCTGCTAGCTTGCCTAACACGCACGGTGACGAGCTCGCTGTCTGCCCTAGTCAAACAACAGATTTATGATCAGCAAACCGATGTCGCAATGTTTGACCCCGATTATCTGCGGTTGCAATGCCTTCCTAAGCCAGTGCCTCATGCACTCTTTGACGCGTTTTATCTGCAAAGTCAGGAGTCACTGAGTAAAGCGGTACGTCATGCGCTGATACCCTGGCGTCGACACTTTATGGAAAAGCTTGTTCAACAATGGGGCTGGGATAAGGAACGATTAGAACAGCTTGACGAAATCGCCAGTGATATCCACTCTCGTGAACAAGCCTTTGCCAACGAGGGTGAGTCCTGCGCTCGTTTACTACGCCAATTAAATGAGTATTGCGAAACACACCAACTTGCAGCCGATGAGGAATTGAAACAGCTTAGGCACCTGTTTCACCTGCGCCATGAACCCAATATGGATCAAATCCCCTCTCTGCCGACATCACTCCGACCTAACACCGATGCAGAGCGGCTTTACCTGACTCGCTTTGATGACGACTTACGCTGGCAACTGAGTCGATTACCTCTATCCAAGCCATCCGACACAGTCGTCTATAGCCATGAAAACCTATTGCAGGTGCTGGCTTATGCGGTAGCAAATCGTCTGTTGAGCCGAAGTAACTGGCTTAGCGTCAACGACCACCAGCAGCGAGTCACTACTGCCAGCGTGGTAGAACTCAGCTCACAGCTTCTCAAAACCTCGTTAGCTGATACCGATCTCAGCACAGATCCTAGTTGCCTCAAGCACAAAGAAAAACTGGCGCAGATCTGGTTATTTGTAAACATGGATGAAGCTGCGGACAACCCTCAGCACCATGGTGTTCAGCTATCCAGCAAGCTTAATGACCCTCTCAACTACAGCTCCTATGGACAGAGCCTGGTGATGTCGATTGATGGTATCGTGATCTCGTCCTTTGGCCTGGCGTATCACTTCCGCCACAGTGGTGAACAGGCACCACTGGAGACGCTCCGCTACTTGCTGACCTGGCCTCCCTCAACTCAGGCTCGCTGTCAGAGCTGGTGCCCTACCCCCATCTTTGGGCTAACTATTCAACAACGAATGACTAGCCTGATGAGTGACACCATCCAACACTATCTGCATAGTGAAAAAACCGGCAACCTACTGCTGGATATTGCTGGCCAGCCATACACGTTGTGGTGGGATCAAGGTCATGCGGATTTTTCTAAACGTTCCAGAACACAGGAAATCTGGCAGGCTATTGCCTCTAATCAGGAGGCATTCCAGACCATCAGACTGGACCGCTATCTCGACAAGGATGGTCTATTTAACTCGCTGCTTTCACATCAGGCAGTAGACCGCGTCAGCGTCTTCGTCTACTTCGAAAAAAACACCATCATCTGCTATTTGCTGGATGAATACGGCAATTTGATTCGCCAGCAGTATCAGCATCTGACAGAAACGACGCTGATCTCGCATCTACATATCTTTCTGTCTGAAATTTTGCACCGTAATCAGATAGCTCACCTGCGGTTTTATCGACTCAGCCGATACCAGCAAACCTGGCAAACGACGCCTCTCGCAGCACCCCAGCAAACTAAGGGCTATTTGCCCATCCGCGCCAAGTTAGCCAGCCCCAGTCCCAATGCTGAGTGTGAACTCCACTGTGGCCAGCACCGCTTCACCGGCCAGGCTGATGACCCCGCCCTGTTTGCTCGTATTCACCAACTAGTCTTGAGTTTGCGCCAACAACAGCAGTCTTATCCTGTCTATCTGAACAGTCTGCTGTTTGATGATGATCAGTATTACCCTGCCAGTGTGTACATGCAGGAAAAACAGCGTTTGGAAATGCTGTTTAACCCAGACTAAGTCACAAACTGAACTTTCGCTTTACGGCCTGCTCTTTTATCATGTCTTATTTACATCAACCTTCGACAGAGCAAAGCATGATCAAAGTCGGTATTGTTGGCGGCACGGGCTACACCGGTGTCGAACTTCTGAGGCTTTTAGCCAATCACCCAAACGTTTCTCTTGAGGTCATTACCTCACGTAGCGAATCAGGTATGGCTGTCAGTGAGTTATTTCCTAATCTGCGTGGTCATGTTGATTTAGCCTTCAGTGAGCCGGATCCCGATGTGCTGGCCCAGTGCGATGTGGTGTTTTTTGCCACTCCCCATACTGTAGCCATGGCACTGGTGCCGGAACTCATCAAACGTAATACACGGGTCATTGATCTCTCTGCCGACTTCCGTCTGAAAGATCAGGCTGTCTGGGAACAGTGGTACAACACGCCGCACACTTGCCCCGAATTGTTTGATATTGCGGTCTATGGTCTGCCGGAAATCAACCGTGAAAAAATTAAAACGGCTCAGCTTGTAGCGGTACCGGGCTGCTACCCGACCGCCACTGAACTGGGCTTCCTGCCCCTGCTGGAAGCCGGCGTAATTGATCCAACGCACCTGATTGCCGATGCCAAAACCGGTGTTAGCGGCGCTGGCCGTAAAGCCTCGATACCGATGCTGCTGGCAGAAACTAGTGGTAGTTTCAAAGCTTATGGTGTCAGCGGTCACCGCCACCTGCCGGAAATTCGTGAAATATTATCGAACCACACACAGCAGAACGTTGATCTGACCTTTATTCCACATCTGGCACCGATGGTTCGCGGCATTCATGCCACGCTGTATGGCCGCCTGACAGCCCAAGCCGATCTGCAGGTACTGTTTGAAGATCGCTACCGCGACGAGCCCTTCGTTGATGTGATGCCGGCAGGTGCCATGCCGGAAACCCGCAGCGTTTCAGGCTCCAATATGTGCCGTATTGCTGTGCATCAACCACAAAACAGCGACACCGTAGTGGTGCTGTCAGTCATTGATAACCTGGTCAAAGGCGCTTCCGGTCAGGCTATCCACGATATGAACATTATGTTCGGCCTGCCTGAAACGACCGGCATCAACCTTATCGCGACCATGCCCTGATGTTGGATAAACCCTACGTCATTCAAGCCCGCAGGCCTTATCGCTGCCTGCTACTGCTACTTGCGACCATCGTTATATTGGTGGTTGCTGGCTGGTTCTGGAGCAAGGAATGGCGCGCTGCACAAAGCGACAAACTGACGAGTCTGCAAAGTCAGTACGAACAACTCGTCAGTGAAAACCAGCGGCTCACTGGCGAAAATCAGCAACTGGCCACGCAACTTGAAAATATCAACCAGATGCAAGCCTTGCAGCAGGCCACCGATACCCAACTGCAAACCGAATTACAGTCCATGCAGGAAAAAATCATTGCCCTGAATAAGGAACTGCTGTTTTACCAGAACATCACCCAAGGCAATGCCAGCAGCGAATTGCAAGTTCGTGAACTGCATCTACGACCGGTGGCTGACGATCCGGCATCCTTTATGTACCGGATTGTTCTGACTCAAGGCACACGCATTACCAAGGCAATCAAGGGTGACGTACTGATTACCCTGAACCTTGCAGGTGACGGCAAAGCGCAGTCACGACTTTTGGATCAGCACGATCTCAAAATTCGTCATGTGCAAGTGCTTGAAGGCACACTGAAATTAGCTGAGAATGAACGGCCGGAAAGTTTACGAATCATGCTACGGCAGGCAGACAAGACCCTGACCGAACGCACGTTTAAATGGGAAGTCTCGCCCTCCCCGGCACCATGAGGATACGCATGTTTAAGAAAGACAAACCTAAAAAATCCAAGTCCACCAGCCGAATTGATACGCTGATTGGACGCCACACGCATATCAAGGGTGATATCAACTTCAGCGGCGGACTTCGCATTGACGGTACGATCGAAGGCAATATCAGTGCGACTGGTGACGACACCTCCGTTTTGACCCTCAGTGATCACGGCAGCATTGAAGGTGATGTGCGTGTACCTAATATCATCATTAACGGTCAGATAAATGGCAATGTCTACGTATCACAACATGTCGAACTGGCGCCGAAAGCGCGCATTAACGGTAATCTTTACTACCGCATGCTGGAAATGGCGATGGGTAGTGAAGTGAATGGCCACTTAATCCGTGCGCAGGATGAAAACGAGGACGTGCTTCAGGTTGAGCATGAAGTTTTCGATGACGAAGCCCAGTTTCAGCTTGAACAAAAAGCCTGAACCTTGGTCTAAATCTTGACTAATTTAGTCAGAATTGGATAATAATTAACCAATTTACCATCTTGTTTGGAGTATCCCTATGACCAGCGAAATGCCCAGCCCAATTATTTTTACCGAGGCAGCGGCAACCAAAGTCAGCGAGCTTATCGCTGAAGAAGGCAATGATGCACTGAAACTGCGCGTGTTTATCACCGGTGGTGGCTGCTCCGGATTCCAGTATGGTTTCACCTTTGAAGAAGAAATCAGCGAAGGCGACACCCAGGTGGAAAAAGGCGGCGTTACACTGCTGATTGATCCAGCCAGTTATCAGTATCTGGTCGGTGCCGAGATCGATTACACCGACGGCATTGAAGGGTCGCAATTTGTTATTCGTAACCCGAATGCGACCACGACCTGTGGTTGTGGCTCTTCCTTCTCGCCCTAATCGCAAAACTAGCATGAACAAAAACCGGTGCGCTCTTGTAGCCCACCGGTTTTTTTATATCTGCTGTTTACCGATTGTTTGCCAGCACCGCCTTGGTTATGCTGAAACCTCTATCCAAAGGAGTATGGCATGTTTTCAAAATGGCAGTGGTTACTGACGCAACTGACACGCACGTTATGGGTACGGGCCACGTTGTTTGCCCTGCTGGCTATCGCCACGGCGCTGATTGCCATTCCCGTTCAACGCTTTATCAGCGAGCCCTTCCCCTACAGTATCGGTGCCGATTCCGTCGGCCAAATCCTCAATATCATTGCTTCCAGCATGCTGGCAGTCACTACCTTCTCTCTAAGCGTTATGGTCTCAGCGTACACAGCCGCAAGTTCCTCTGCGACACCACGAGCCACGCAACTGGTGAGGCAGGACAGTACAACACAAAATGTGCTGGCGACTTTTATCGGCTCCTTTCTGTTCAGTCTGGTCGGCATTATTGCGCTCAGTACCGGTGTCTATGGTGATAATGGCCGTTTATTTCTGTTTATCGTCACCATCGGCATCATTGTCTTGATCATCGTTACCATCCTGCGCTGGATAGAGCATTTGTCCTTGCTCGGCCGGCTGAGTGAAACCACGGATCGCGTTGAGAAAGCAGCCAGTGCGGCGATAGAACAACGCATCGACTACCCTTGCTTGGGTGCCAAGAGGCTGGATCCTTCAACGCTCCCCGATTACCTAGATAATGCAATTTATCCCGAGAAAACCGGCTATTTGCAGCATATCGATGTTGCTAGTCTTAATCGCTGTGCTGAGCAGTATGATGCTGAGATAACTGTCTTGGCGGAGCCAGGCCAGTTTGTTCATCCTGGCGAGGCCGCCGTGTGTTTCAGCGGTGAACTGAATGATGAGGTCGAAGCAATAATTCGGACCGCCTTCACTGTCGGCAATGAACGCTCTTATGATCAGGATCCCCGTTTCGGCCTGTCCGTGCTGGCTGAAATCGCTTCCCGCGCCTTATCACCAGCGGTCAATGATCCCGGCACCGCTATTGATATCATCAACCGCGCCGTTCGTGTTCTATCCCCCTGGCGCGATCATCTCAGTATTGATGATGACCATGAAGCCATCATTTATCCGCGTGTACGGCTCGCTGAAATCACGTTGGACGATTTATTTGATGATGTCTTCATGCCCATTGCCCGTGACGGTGCCAGGCTGATAGAAATTCAGTTACGTCTACAAAAATCATTACTGGCGCTGAAGCAAATTTGTCCTGATTGCTTTGCTGAACAGGTCGAGCGTCACTCACAGATGGCCATGCAGCGGGCAGAGCAAGGGCTGACACTGGATGCTGACAAAATACGGCTTCATGCGGTTGTTGAACAGATATAACCCTGTATCTAGCAAGGTCGAATTGGAAAAATCATCAACTTTCTTTTAAGCTGACTTGGCACTATTAATTAACAAGGAGTAAAGAATGTTTGAAGTGGGGGGGTTATTAAGTCTTATCTGGTTAGTCATTGTGATCTGGGCCATTATCAAAGTGGCCAGCAGCCCTGCTGGAGCTGGAGCTAAAGCACTGTGGATTGTGATTTTGCTGGTGCTCCCAGTGATTGGTTTTATTATCTGGTTTTTCCTAGGCCCCAAAGGCTGATTCTTGATTATAAAAAAAGGGGCCTCAGCCCCTTTTTATTATCCGGTTAAGCCAGATGCTCTTTTAGCAATTCAGGCTGACGTTCCGGCGTAAAGATTTCAATCCAGTATCCATCCGGATCCTGAATAAAAGCAATGCCCTTCATCTTGCCGTCATTGGGCTTTTTCACAAACGGCACACCGAATTCTTCAAAACGCGCACAGGCAGCATCAATATCCGGTACGGCAAAACCGATATGACCAAAACCACGCGGGTCACTGTTACCGTTGTGGTAATTGACCTCGTCCTTGTCTTCATCGCCCCAGTTATGGGTCAGTTCCAGCATTGCCGGCATCGCAAACGTCTGCTTGATACGCTCAGCATTGTCGCTCGAAATCGCTTTGGCCTGCTCCGGTGACAAGGCCGCCATAAAATACAGGGTGAATTCCATTGCAGGGAAATCAAAACGTTTTACCAGCGTCATGCCCATCACTTCTGTATAGAATTTCAGGGTACGCTTCGGATCTTTAATGCGGAACATGGTTTGGTTGAAAACAAATTCATGCGTCGCCGTATCATGGTTTTCACTCAGGCCTTCTGCCTGATCAAAATGCCTACTCATTGTCTTCTCCTCTATTCTTATAAGATTCTGTGAAGTAGCGTTCACTCTCAGCTTTGACCACTTTCGACAGCAACAAAATGCCGATCAGGTTGGGAATGGCCATTAAGCCGTTCATTAAGTCGGAAAAATTCCAGACAAAACTCAGCTCACGGGTCGCTCCGACCATTACCATGGCTACAAAGACGATTCGAAACCCGATAATTGCCCGCTCATTGAGCAGGTATTCAATCGCTTTCTCACCGTAATAGCTCCAGCCTATCAACGTTGAAAACGCAAACAAGGCCGTTGCCACAGCGACGATGATGGTACCGGCTTGGCCCAAGGTTTCGGCGAAACTCAAGCTGGTCAGAATGCCTGCGCTGACGCCTTGTTGCCAGACATCGGCGGTCAGAATCACCAACGCAGTTGCGGTACAGACAACCAGAGTATCAATAAAGGTCTGGGTCATCGACACCAGCGCCTGTTTAACTGGATCTTTGGTGCGTGCTGCAGCTGCAGCGATAGGCGCGGAACCGAGTCCGGACTCATTGGAAAACACACCGCGCGCCACACCATAACGAATGGCTGCGGCCACTGCTGCACCGGCAAAACCACCACCGGCGGCAATCGGATTAAACGCATGCCAGAAAATAAGGCCGAAAGCCCCCGGCACTTCGCTGATATTCATTGCGATAACAACCAGCGCAGTGCCCAGATAGGCGACAATCATAAAGGGCACCAGCATCGAGGTGAAACGACCAATGGAGCGGATTCCGCCAATCAATACCAGTCCGGTCAACACCATTAAAATGGCGCCGGTGTATGATTCAGCCAGTCCAAATACATCATTAAGTACAGCAGCGGCCGAGTTGGCCTGTGTCATATTACCGATACCAAATGCCGCGCAGACGGTAAACAAGGCAAACAACCAGCCCAGCCACGGCAGACCCGCGCCCCGACTGATGTAATACATCGGTCCACCGCGCATGCCGTTTTCACCCTGCTCACGGTATCTGACCGCCAACAAGGCCTCGGCATATTTAGTCGCCATACCGACGAGACCAGTTATCCACATCCAGAACACGGCGCCGGGGCCGCCCAGCGTGATCGCTGTCGCGACACCAACGATATTACCGATACCGACGGTCGCGGCGAGAGCGGTAGTCAGCGCAGCAAAGTGACTGATATCGCCCTGACCTTTGAGATCTTTATGAAAGACTAGCTTAAACGCATGTCCAAGCGCGCGGAATTGCAGACCTTTCAGAATCACCGTCAGGTAGATACCGGTACCGACCAGTAAAATCAGCATCGGTGGACCCCAGACCCAGCCTGATAGAGTTGAAACCCAGTGCGAGAGCGTTTCCATAAGCAATTCCTAAACAAAGTTCAGACTGAACTTATGTGAGATAGCAGCCAGTGTCAAACCGGCAGCTAACAGAGAAGTCGCGGCCTACTTGCCGATGCAAAAGCTGGAGAAAATATGATCTAGCAGATCTTCGGTAGTGAAGGTACCGGTGATTTCACCCAGGGCATGCTGTGCCTGGCGCAGTTCTTCGGCCAGTAACTCACCAGCGCCCATACCTGTCAGGCAGTCATAACCATTGACGATGGATTGTCGGGCACGGGCCAGCGCATCAAGGTGACGACGACGAGCAATGAAGACGCCTTCTTCTTCCGGATGGAAACCCACAGCCTTAAACAAATGCTGACGTAGTAAATCAATACCGTCACCGGTCTTGGCGGAAAGCAGCAGGGTAACCCGGCCGT
>JASBUF010000070.1 GCA_030148085.1 Methylophaga sp.
CAGGTTGGCGGGTTTTTGATGCTATGGGCGTACGCGCCAGCATCGCAACCGATAAGCACATTATAGGTGAGTTATGGCAGGCGCATCAATCAGCATAGATTACGAGTTCCCGGACAAAGCAGTCGCTGACCGGCTGCGTGCCCTGGTCGATGCTGGCGAAGACCTAGAACCGGCCTTTATCGATATCGGCGAAGGTTTGCTCAACAGCACCCATGATCGCTGGGAACAGCAAGTCGACCCCGAAGGCAATGCCTGGGAACCGCTGGACCCAAAATACCAGGCACGCAAAAAGAAAAACGCCGACAAGATATTGGTGCTGGAAGGCTTCATGCGGGACACGCTGGCGTATAACACAACGAAAAGTAGCCTTGAACTAGGCACCCCTATTGAGAAATACGGTGCGACTCACCAGTTTGGTGATGAAGAACGTGGTATCCCAGCCAGGCCGTATCTGGGCTTTTCTGAAGATGATGATCAGATGATTGAAGATATTCTTCTGGACCACTTTGAGGAAGCGCTACGCTGAAATGGCTGTGTGCCGTTTTAAGCGGTTTTTGTGTCGACATGCACCGTGTATGCGAATTTAACACCTTTAAACGGTTATGAGTGAATTTAAATGGTGTTTTGCGTGTCTTTAACGCGGTAAAGTTGTTTGCTTTTTTCACATATGAGAATATATTTGCAATAAAAACAAAACAAAATGTTTAAAAAACAGACTAATAATTACCTGCCTTGCAAATTGTTGCAGGGTTTTTTTGCATCAAAAACACAGCAATAGATGGAACTTAAGGAGCGATGAAATGATTCAGCAAAGCGAGAGAATTAGCGTCGACGAAAAATACAAAATGCTTCTAGGTGGTAATGATTCACAACTTAACCCATCAGCAAAACAGCCTTCGCTTGCCCAGCCATCAACTTATAAGAATATGCCAAGCTTTGGTTGGTCTAGTTCAAGCATTCCAGATTATCTGATCTCTCAAAACAAATAACACTATCCCAGGGAAGGGTCATTTTTATGCCAAGCTGGAACCAGGTACTAGACGAAATCAATCAAAAAGCTTTTGATGGCAGGAAACAAGAAGCTACTGCGATTGATGATATAAGAAGGTCATATCTGGCCCAGCTTCACAACAAAACAGGCCGTAATGTCATTGCTTACTATTCAGGCTGGCTCAGTAAAGAGAGTCCAGCACCAGACATCAATGACGAAGACAAAAACGGTTTTATGTCTGCCATTCACGGGCTGGACAGAGATCTTGGTTTAGACCTCATACTTCACACTCCCGGTGGTAGTATCTCTGCTACCCAATCAATAGTAGATTATCTCCACCAGATGTTTAACGGGGACATTAGAGCGATAGTCCCACAAATCGCTATGTCAGCTGGAACCATGCTGGCATGTTCTTGCAAAACCATCATGATGGGGAAAGAGTCTAATCTGGGACCTATTGACCCGCACCTTTCAGGTCTGCCGGTTAATGGTGTCATTAGAGAGTTTGAGCGGGCATTCCAGGAAATCCAAGACGAGCCAAATATGATTCACGTCTGGAGACCTATCCTGGAGAAGTATCACCCCACATTCCTACTTCAATGTGAAGATGCCAGAGATTGGTCACAAAAATTCGTTACTGATCAATTGAGCAAGGTTATGTTTGAAGGCCAGAATGACCAGTTGGCAAAGGATATTGTGGAACACTTATCGTCCAGTTCAAGCACAATTCACGACAGGCATATTCATATGGAGGAGTGCCTGAGTATTGGTTTAAAAATTGATGCTTTGGAGGATGATCCAGTTCTGCAAGATCTGGTTCTCACAGTACACCACTGTTTCATGCAAACTTTCATGAACACCCCAGCATTCAAGATTATTGAAAATCACAGAGGTGTTGCGCTTGTGAAGATGACGCCAATGTGAGAGCTTGCTGACTGACCGTTTTACCGGTATCTTCAATCACAACAAATACCTAATGCCCTGAACCAGTTCAGGGCATTTTTTTTGCCCCGCATTCGTAAAGTGGCACCTGTTCTTGAAGTAAACGACGAACAGGAGACTCGCCATGAAATCATCCCCTCAAGGTCGCTATGCATAACGTAGCCCTTGCTATCTGCTCACTACTGGTCGGCTCCGATGGGGCCGTCCAGTTATTTCCTGCAGGTCAGTTTGATGCCCCTCGCGGTGCCCTGGCGGGAAAAGGCCCTTGGTATCTCGATGATGCCTCAGCCGCCGCGCTGATTCAGCGAGTCCAGTCCCGTAAGAACGACATCGTTTTCGATTATGAGCATCAAACCTTGCTGGCCGCTAAGAACGGTCAACCTGCTCCAGCTGCTGGCTGGGGTAAGCCTGCTGCCCTGAGCTGGGTACCAGGTAAAGGTCTGATGCTTTCCAAACCTGAATGGACACCCAAAGCCAGTGAGTTCATCGGGAACAAGGAATACAAATACATCTCGCCTGTTTTCACCTATGACCCAAAAACAGGCCGAGTCCTGGATTTACTCCATGTCGCGTTAACCAATAGCCCAGCCATTGATGGCATGGACGATGTGTTGGCTGCGGCTTCACTTCTCCCGCAACCACAACAAGAGGACGCTTCTATGAACGAGGAGACCTTAAAGCTGTTACGCCAGATGTTTGGCCTGGCAGCTGATGCCGATGAGTCAGCGGTCACCGCTGCTCTGACTGCTGCCAATCAGCAAGTCACCGATATGGCCACAACTTTGGCTCTGAAGGATGCCACTGGTTTTGCGGCCCTGTCAGCTATTGGTGATGCGGTGACTGGCTTGAAGAAAACCGCCGACGATGCTGAACAAGCCATCGCGGCTGCCACTGCTGCCACGCCGGACTCTGCGATGACGGTCATCAAAGAGCAAGGCGAACAGATTGCCGCTCTGACTGCTCGCCTGGACGGTAACGAAAAGGACGAGTTGATTGCTGCAGCTAAAGCAGAAGGCAAGCTCACGCCATCAATGGAGCAATGGGCGAAAGACCAGCCCATCGACGTGCTGAAGTCCTACTTCAAATCCGCCGCACCCATCGCCGCCCTGACCGGTAAGCAAACCAAAACCCAGCAAGTCGATGACGACGGCAACCCCGTTCTGACCGAGGCGCAGCTGGCGGTTTGTACCCAGATGGGCATTGACCAGGCTGAATACGCCAAATCACTCAAAGGAGATAGCTAATGACAGCGTTAACTCAAGACCGTAATACCCCGCAACGGTTTGGCGACACATTCAACCATCCAGTGGCCGCCTCCAGCGTTATTTTCGCCGGTTCCATCGTGGTGCTGAATGCTGCTGGTGATGCCGTAGCAGCATCAACAGCAACCGGGCTGAAAGCTGTGGGCCGTGCCGAACAGTACATCGATAACAGTGGCGGCGCAGCAGGTGATAAAGCCGTTGATGTGCGTAAAGGCACCTTCCGTTTTGAAAACGACGGCTCCATTGACCGCACCGATATCGAAGCTACCGCCTACATCGTGGATGACCAGACAGTGGCCAACACCGACGGCACTGGAACTCGAAGCGCGGCGGGCAAGATTGTCGATGTCGACGCTGACGGCGTCTGGGTCAAGTTCACCTGATCGTTCCCTGGTTTATTAATTAAGAAGGATGACACCATGAAAAAACTGATTCTCTTGCCGATGACTATCATCGGTGCCCTGGTGATGATGACCTCCGCCATGGCGGCTGACTGGTCATTGCCCGCGACCCTGATGACTGGCCCGGCCTCATTCAATATGGGTGCGATGGGTGACGCACTGCCGATGCTGGCTTTTGGCGGCATCATCATCAATAAGCAAGCCATTAATGATGTCTTTATCGGCCTTAAAACCATCTTTAATAACGCGCTCAAGGCCCGTACTGGTGACTGGCAGCGCACCGCGATGGAAGTGCCGTCGACCACCAAGACGGAAGACTATGCCTGGCTGGAACGCTTCCCAAAAATGCGTAAGTGGGTCGGTGAGAAACACGTCAAAGCCCTGAAGGCCGGCAAATACACCGCCACCAACGAAGACTGGGAAACCACCATTGCCGTGGACCGTAACGATATCGAGGACGATACCCTCGGCATCTACAACACGCAGGCGAATATGGCCGGTGACTCTGCTGCCGAGCTGCACGACATCATCCTTGATGACCTGAAAAACAATGCCTTTGTGAATGAAGGTATTGATGGCCAGTACTTCTATGACACTGACCATGAGGTCAATGGCGCATCAGTCTCCAATAAGCTGACCGTGGCCCTGAGTGCGGCAACTGCTGCTGCAGCTGCAGCATCCTACGGTGCCGCCCGTACCGCGATGATGAAGTTTACCGACTCTGAAGGTATGCCGCTGCGCCTGGTACCGGACCTGCTGGAAGTGCCACCGGCGCTGGAAGCAACAGCTCGCAAGCTGCTTGAAGCTGACAAGCTGGATGACGACAGCCCGAACCCATACAAGGGCACTGCTCAGTTGCTCGTTAACCCAGGCCTGACTTCTGACACTGCCTGGTTCCTGCATCACACTCGCAATGCTGTGAAGCCATTCATTATCCAGGTGCGTAAAAAGCCGGTCTTCGTCAGCCAGACGGATATGGAAAACGACGACGTATTCAATAAGCGTGAATACAAGTTCGGTGCCGAGGCGCGTGCCACTGGTGTGTATGGCTTCTGGCAAACCTCTGTCGGCTCTACTGGCGGCGCGTAGTTAACCCGCCTTTAAGACAACTTTATCAGGGCGGGCTTCCGCCCTGATACCAAGATAAGGAACGCATCATGGATAAATTACTAGCAGTACTACGCGAGAAGGCATTCGACAAAAAGCCAACCGTTGACGATCTGAAGAAGATTGAAGGCCTGGAGAATGTCACCGGCAAAGAGCGCGACGAAGCCTGGAAGAAATACCAGGAAGAACAGCAGGCAGAAACCAAACCTGAAGGTGAACCTGGTGGTAACGGTGACGGCGCTGATAAAAATCAGACAACCGCCACAACTACTACAACCGACAGCAAACCCGACGCCAAGCCAAACGCGAAAAAGGATGATTCGCCACGCTACCGCGTCACCGTCAAGCGCGATGGTTTCCGTCGCCTGGGTCGGGCCTGGACCGGTCGCACCGAAGTCGCTTTGAGCGATGACGAGCTGGCCGTCCTGCAAGCCGATCCAATGTTCAACGTCGACGAACTGTAAAGCCTTAAGCGGATAGCTGACCGATGCCTTATTGCACTCAACAAGACCTGGTCACCCGGTATGGAGAGGACGAACTGATCCAGCTTACGGATAAGCAGCACACGGGTCAGCTGGACACGGACGTCATCTCTTCAGCCATTGCCGATGCCGACAGCCTGATTGATAGCTACCTCGGTAGCCGTTACAGCCTGCCCATCAATCCGATACCACGGTCACTGCTGCGGATTGCCTGTGAGATTACCCGTTTCTATCTCTATGAGGATCTGAGCACGGATGAAGTGAAAGACCGTTACGAAAAAGCAGTCATGTCGCTCAAGGCGATCAGCAAGGGTGAAATGAGTATCGGTGTCAGCGACCAGGGCGAAAAACCCAGCAGCCAGAACACCGTGAAAATCAGCACCGGTGGCAACGTGTTTAACCGCGACGACAAGAGCTTTATCTAATGAATCCGATAGTCACTGTCGAAGACCACATGAAGACCGAAGCCGCAAAGGTCGTCGGACAGAAAATCCGCCTCGACTCCTTGCCATCGGCGCTCAATGTCGGCTTGTTGAAAAAGCTGATCAATGCCGGCGATGCCGTGTACTTCACTTTCCTGGGTGGTCCTGTCAGTGATGAGGACGGTGCCAGGGTCAATGGCCGCTTTGATGCCTATGTGATTGTCCGCCATGTGGGTGACTGGGAAGCACGCCGCCGTGGAGATACCACCACCATCGGTGCCTACGAGATTGTCAGTCGCTTGGTCAAGCAGCTGCATGACAGCGTCGTGACCGATATTGGCAGCATCAAGGCAAAGCGGGTCTCAAATCTGTTCAGTATCCAGCTTGAGGAAGCTTACGGCGCAGCGCTTTATGCCATTACTTTCGAAGTGCCAGACATGCCGTTCCTGTATGAAGCCGACCTGGACGCAATGGATGACTTTATCACCTTCGATGCACAGCACGACATTCCACCGCATGAAACGGATGCCGAGC
This sequence comes from Methylophaga sp., assembly GCA_030148085.1. Classification (GTDB taxonomy): domain Bacteria; phylum Pseudomonadota; class Gammaproteobacteria; order Nitrosococcales; family Methylophagaceae; genus Methylophaga. Next base: position 6,142 of record JASBUF010000070.1, read on the forward strand.
ATCAGGACTGGCTCCAGGAGCCGCCTGATTACACCGACAGCCAGCCCGATGCACAAGACACTGTGACAGACCTTAATCAATAGGAGCAGCCAAACATGCCGATTGAATTTCTTAAACCCACCAAGCCGGATCTGAAAGTCCGCAAGCCTGCAGGCGGCTATCTGGCTGCTGAAGGTGAAAGCCTCGAACTCACCAGCTATTGGCGTCGACGTCTGCGTGATGGTGATGTGGCCATCAGCAAAGCACCACGCAAGTCGACTAAAGGAGCCGAATAATGGAAAACGTGTCATTCAACGAAATCCCGGTTGATATCCGAACACCTGGTCAATACATCGAAGTTGATAACAGCAAAGCGGTCCAGGGCCTGCCAAATCAGGAACGCAAGATCCTGGTGATTGGTAACCGCCTGTCTACCGGTACCGTGGCTCAGCAAATCCCGACCCGGATCCTGAATGGAGACCAGGCAGAAGACGCCTTTGGTCGTGGCAGTGTCATTGCCGGCATGTTGAAAGCCTTGAAAGTAGCCAACAAGTACACCGACGTCTGGGCGGTTGCCCTGGATGATAACGATGCCGGTGTTGCTGCAGGCGGAACAGTGACCTTTGCAGGTAGCCCGACTGCTGCTGGCACGCTGAATATGTATATCGCCGGTCAGCTGGTACAGACAGCCGTGGCCACGACCGATGCCGCAGGTGATATTGCGACTAACCTGGTCGCCGCCATCACCGCACAAACTGACTTGCCGGTCACCGCTGCGGTAAACGGTGCGACACCGGAGCAGGTCGATATCACCGCCCGTAACAAGGGTGAGCACGGTAACGATATCGATATCCGCCTCAACTATTACCAGGGCCAGAAAACCCCTGCAGGCATCACTGCCACCATCGTGGCCATGTCAGGCGGTACCGGTAATCCGGATATTGCCGATGCCATCAGCGCGATTGGTGATGATCAGTATTACACCATCATCTGCCCTTGGTCTGACTCGGCAACCCTGACAGCGATTGAAGCTGAACTGTCAGACCGCTGGGGGCCGATGGCGCAGAAAACCGGTCACTTCTTCACCGGCTTGTCGGGCACCCATGCCAGCTTGACTACTTGGGGCAGCAACCGGAACAGCGTTCACAGCACTGCGATTGGTGTTTATGACAGTCCGGTACCGCCTTGGATTTGGGCTGCCGTGTTTGGCTCCATTGTCGAGTATCACGGCGCTATCGATCCGGCGCGACCATTCCAGACGCTGAATATGCCGGGTCTGTTGCCGCCGCCTGAAGAAAGCCGCTTTACGCGTGAAGAACGCAACTTGCTGCTGAAGGACGGTATCTCCACCTTCACCGTCGATCAGGGCGGCAACGTCTATATCGAGCGCGTCATTACCACTTATCAGCAAAACGCCTTCGGTATTGAGGACATCAGTTACCTCGACCTCAATACCAAGTGGACGGTGGACTATATCCGCTATGCCATCCGCGCCCGGATTGCGCTGCGTTTCCCACGCTACAAGCTGGCTGATGACGGTACCCGATTTGCTGCAGGCCAGGCGGTGGTCACACCCAGCCTGATCCGCGCTGAGTTACTGGCCTTGTTCCGCGAGCTGGAGGCGGTGGCCCTGGTGGAAGACTTTGACCAGTTCAAAGCGGACCTGCTGGTTGTTCGTAGCAACAGCGATCCGAACCGAGTTAATGCGGTCATTCCGCCAGACATCGTCAACCAGTTCCGTGTGTTTGCGGCGGCCATTCAGTTCCGTTTATAGGCCATTTAATTCAGCTTTATAGGAGTAATAACTATGTCTCAAATTACTGGCCGCGCCTTTATTTCAATCAACGGTTCGCGACTGAA
>JASBUF010000064.1 GCA_030148085.1 Methylophaga sp.
GGCACGGGTTAACGCATCCAGTGCACCAAACGGTTCATCCATCAACAACACTTTCGGCTCCATGGCCAGTGCTCTGGCAATACCAATTCGCTGTTTCATACCACCGGAAATTTCCGCTGGCATTTTATGCTTGGCATGGCTCATATGAACCAGGGCGAGATTATGTTCCACCCAGTCGCGAATTTCCTGTTTACTGCGGGAGTCGCCAAAGACCGACTTCACCGCCAGCTCAACGTTCTGATAACAACTCAGCCACGGGAATAAAGAATGGTTTTGGAACACAATCGCGCGATCCGGTCCCGGTTCATCGACTTCCTTGCCTTCCAGTACCACCCCACCCTCAGTGGCTTTATACAAACCACCCACAATGTTCATTACGGTAGATTTACCGCAACCAGAGTGGCCGATAATGCTGACAAATTCCCCCTTATCAATCTTCAGGTTGACGTTATTCAGCGCACGGAACGGTCCATTCGGTGTTGGAAAATCGATGCTGACGTGGTCAATATTCAAGTATTTATCCATGGTTAACTCCTAGCGAATGACCGCGTTTTTGTCGTATGAGAAGAATTTCTGGAAGCTCAGCGTGATGCGGTCCAGAATGAAGCCGATGATGCCGATGGTCAGTACCGCTACCATGATGCGGCTCAAAGAGCTGGAACTACCGTTCTGGAACTCGTCCCAGACGAACTTACCCAGGCCCGGGTTCTGTGCCAGCATTTCTGCGGCAATCAACACCATCCAGCCTATACCCAGCGAGATACGCAGACCCGTGAAGATCATCGGAATCGAAGCAGGAATAACCACTTTCCAAACAGTTGTGATGTAGTTCAGGCGTAATACCCGGGCAACGTTAATCAGATCTTTATCAATCGAAGACACACCGACTGCCGTGTTAATCAGCGTCGGCCACAAAGAACACAGCGTAACTGTCAACGCCGAGGTCACAAAGGATTTCTCAAACAGTGGGTCATCAGACACATACAGCGCACTGACGACCATTGTGACAATCGGCAACCAAGCCAGCGGTGATACAGGTTTAAACACCTGAATCAATGGGTTCAGCGCTGAGTAGATTGTGTCGGAAAGACCCGCAACGATTCCCACCGGAACAGCAATCAAGGTTGCCAGAAAGAAACCGACAAACACGGTAAACAGACTGGTCAGGATTTGATCAAAGAACGTCTCTTTACCGGTATAAGGACGGATTGAGACTTCAGCATCAGGATCTTTTTCCAGCTTGGCAACGTTACGTTGTTCCTGACGCTCGTAAAAAGATTGCTCGCGATCACGTTCCTGGTAATGCTCATCAACAAGCACATTGGCCTGTTCCCACACCTGTGTCGGTCCCGGCACCTGGCCCAGGCTGGTAATGATTTTTGCCGCGCCCAGATGCCACAGCATCAGGAATACAACGACGGCAAACAGCGGTACGCCGACCATCTTGCCGAGTTCCTGTACCTGGTGTTTCGGAGAGTCTCCGGTACTGAGTTTGACGACCGGCACAAACCAGTTAAACCCGATCAATTCCAGCAAGTTAATCAATTTATCTTTCATAATGGCTCTTCATTTTTTGTTGAAACAAAACACCCTGCCTGCCGGGCAGGCAGGGTGACTGCGTCGTTACAGTGATTACTCAACAACCTCTTCGCCTTTCAGACCAATCGGGAATTTCTCCAGATAGGCATTAGGCTGTGTACCATCGAAAGTGATTCCGTCGATAAACTCGGTTTGAGGTGCTTTGAAACCGGTTTCGGTGGCAAAATCAGGGAATGCAGAAGCAGGCAGCTTGCCTTCCTCGATCAGTTCTTTCGCAGCAAGGGCATAGATGTCAGGGCGATAGACTTTCTTCGCCATGTCCATGTACCAGCTGTCAGGTTTAGCTTCTGAGATTTGACCCCAGCGGCGCATTTGCGTCAGATACCAGATCGCATCGCTGTAGTATGGGTAGGTCGCGTTATAACGGAAGAACACGTTGAAATCAGGCACAGCGCGCTTGTCACCTTTTTCATATTCAAAGGTACCGGTCATGCTGTTGGCGATAACATCGTAATCCGCACCTACATAGTTGCTTTGAGACAGAATGCCGACCGCTTCTGGACGGTTGGCATTGTTGTTCTCATCCAGCCATGCCGCAGCACGAATCAACGCTTTAACCACGGCGATGTGCGTATTTGGGTATTTTTCAGCCCAGTCTTTGCTGACACCGAACACTTTTTCGGGGTTGTTTTTCCAGATTTCATAGTCGGTAATAACGGGAACACCGATGCCTTTAAATACGGCTTGTTGGTTCCAAGGCTCACCTACGCAGTAACCATAGATAGTCCCGGCTTCCATGGTAGATGGCATTTGTGGTGGTGGTGTTACAGACAGCAATGCATCGGCTTGCAGTTGACCACTGACATCACCTCTGTGCGGTGCATAGTAACCAGGGTGAATATCGCCCGCAGCCAGCCAGTAACGCAGCTCATAGTTATGCGTCGAAACCGGGAATACCATACCCATATTGAAAGGTTTGCCTTCCGCTTTGTATGACTCGACAACCGGTTTCAATGCTGAAGCACTGATTGGATGCACAGGTTTGCCATCTTCACCGGTTGGAATATTCGGCTTCATTTGTTCCCAAATATCGTTGGAAACGGTGATGCCGTTACCATTCAGATCCATGCTGAATGCAGTGATGATGTCGGCTTTAGTACCGAAACCAATAGTGGCGCCCAATGGTTGACCAGCGAGCATATGAGCACCATCAAGTGTGCCGTCGATAACGCCGTCCAGTAGTACCTTCCAGTTGGCCTGAGCTTCCAGCGTGACGTAAAGACCTTCATCTTCGAAGAAGAATTTTTCATAGGCGATCGCTAACGGCGCCATATCAGTCAGTTTGATAAAACCAAATTTCAGATCAGGTTTTTCAATGTCTCCTGGTGCGGCATAGGCGGTGCTCACTGACACCAGACCGGTGCTGACGACCAGGCTCGCAGCAGCCAGTGTTTTAACCAGCTTGCGGCGCGTCATGGATAAAGAATTTTTTAGCATTATCTGCTCCTGAATTTTTTCCAAAAAAAAAGACGTGCTCATTGGCAAGGCCAATAAGGACGTCTTTATCCAGTATGTAAGTATTAAGAGATTACCCGCCGTTGGGTTGTGACTCAGATAGGTGTTAGCAGATAATATGCCAACCAGATACCTATAATATTAATTGTTTATTTTCAGTCACTTAAAAATATCTCTTGATAAACTAATCGGCATACACATGCACGGTTTTAGTTTGTTCTCATGCTCCTCCGCACAAGCGTGGTGCATCAGATTTAGGCGTTTTTCTTGGGTTCCAGCAGGCTGGCGGTGGCCAGAATATTCTGCGCCAGTTGTGCCAGACGCATGTTCTGATTCATTGCTGAGGTTCGCAGCAAACGATAGGCCTCGTCTTCACTGCAATGACGCTGCTCCATGATCAAGCCTTTGGCTTTATCAATGACCTTGCGATCGGCCAGCGAGGTTTTCAACTCTTTGATGTGCTTCTGCATCGATTGGTATTGGCGGAAACGGGCAATCGCCGTTCTCAGGATCGGCAACACACGATCTTCACGAAAGCCATCGACTATATACGCACTGACCCCAGCCGCAATGGCCTGCTCAATCGCATCATCACGGTCATCATGGGTGAAGATTACAATAGGTAGCGGAAACTGCTCATTGATCACTTTAAATTTGCTTAATACCTGACTGTCGCTGGTGTTGAGCACGGCGATAATCAGATCCGGTTCGACCTGCCAGTT
>JASBUF010000091.1 GCA_030148085.1 Methylophaga sp.
ACCTGATCCCATCCCGAACTCAGAAGTGAAACGACTCAGCGCCGATGATAGTGTGGGAGGTCCCATGTGAAAGTAGGTCACTGCCAGGCTTTATATACGAAAAAACCCGTCTCAATCGAGACGGGTTTTTTTTTGCCTTTAAGCTGGGTTTTTGTATCGGGTTTAGCCCTGAACTGATACGGTTATGCTTAGAAACTATGTCTGTAAAAGCATCTTTAACCTCGTATTAGAGGAATAAAAGGAGTCGGTGAATTGTTTGCAATAAAACGGCGTAAGTGGCGTTTTCAGGATGATGTGGCAGCTTCATTCGCTGTTGCCGATAGTGCCGTACTTGAATATATCTTTTTGCTCAATGCTGAGCGCGTTTCTCAGGACGATAACGGTGATGTATTACGTTTTGAGTCAGCTGATAACGTTTATTACATCAAGCGGTTTGAGCGGACCACAGGTCTCAGAAGCTGGTTTGGTCACTCACGGTTGCGGATGGAGTTAAATAATCTGCAGCGTTTTCATCAATGGGGGCTAAATGCACCAATCGTTGTGGGGTACGGCGAAGACTACATTCTTTCACGGACGCTACGTGGAGTGTTGATTACTGCAGCTGTTGAGCGCGCTGAGAGCCTTGACACGATTGCAAAGCTGTTCCCTGAGCGTTTACAGCAAAGCAGCTGGCTGAACAGTGTACTTAAGCAGATCGCTGACTTAACAGCGACATTGCATGCGCAGCGATTCTGTCATAACGACTTGTTCTGGCGTAATCTGCTGATTCAGGATAACTCTGATGGACCAAAGGTTTTTGTGATTGACTGCCCGTCAGGCTCGTTCTGGCCCTGGCCGTTTCTTTATAAACGTCGGGTTAAGGATTTAGCTTGTCTGGATAAACTCGGTATGCACTACCTTTCAAAAACGCAGCGACTACGCTTTATGCATAATTACGTGAGTGCATTAGGGATTGAGGAAGATATCAGACAGTTGATTACCGATGTATTGAAGTATCCTGAACGTCGACAGAAACGTAAACAACGTCAGAATTGGCTCAAGCGGCGCGCCAAGTAGCGCGCCTAACCCGAGTCCGCGCCTTAGACCTTAATCAGGCTGAGAATGGTGCGCTGACATTGTCTGCCATACGAATGGCAAAGATCTTTCTCACAGTTTCTTCGGTCTTCCAAGTACCTTTAAAGCCTGCTTCCACAACAAAGCTATCACCTGCAGAGTAGCTGACAGCATTACCATCACTATCTGTGAGAGTCGCTTTACCTTCGAACATATGTACCATTTCATCAGCATTGTAGGTGACTTGATATGTGCCCGGTGTCGCTTCCCAGTAGCCAGTCAGAAACTTGCCATCTTCAGGGACGTGTTCCAGCCAGGTTTTCATGCTTGGATGACCGTCGATTGCCACCCAGCCATCAAGATCAGAGGTAATAGGGTCAACGGATGGGGTAGTGTACTTACCAAAAGAGACTGTTTTCATCTTTCATGCTCCAACAAATTAATCAAAGTTATTACTTTGTCAGCAGCTTATAGTGAAAACAATCAGCCTTAGGGTGTATTGATCTATGTAAAGGCACTACAAAAGTAGTAGTACTCTAAGCATAATTGATATTATCTAAGTACATAGCTCAGTTGATGTTTTTGTAGATAAATTCAAGACCGAGATGTTTCGTCATGCATTTGTAGATCTCTTCAGCTTGATAGGGTTTGCTGATGTAGTCATCCATACCCGCTTGCATCAATTCTTGCCGTTCATCTTCAAAAGCAGAAGCTGTCACTGCAATCACTTTAATTTCAGATCCAACCGATAATGCTCGTATACCTTTAACAGCTTCTATGCCATCCATAACAGGCATTTTCCGATCTAACCATACCAGATGGGGCTGCCAACTTTTGCATATTTCAATTCCTTGCAGGCCATTGTCAGCTACTTTGACCTGCATACCAATGCGTTTCATGAGTGTGCTAAGCAAAACTTGGTTTTGGGCCAGATCTTCAACAATTAAGATCCGGTAATCTAGGTGACCCGATGCTAAGCCTATGATCGACTGCTGGGCATGAGGCTCTTGTGCTAGCGAAGTGGGTAGGGATGGATTGACTAAAGGCAAGATGACTCTGAACACAGAGCCTTTACCAATATCGCTTTCAAGCTCAATATGGCCGCCCATCAGTTCTACGAATTGCTTGGTGATGCTTAGTCCAAGTCCTGTCCCGGAGTTGTTGTTTTTTTCTGTAACCTGTTCAAAAGGCTTAAACACGCGTTCGTGATCATACTGATTGATACCTAAGCCAGAGTCTTTGACTTCAATGACAAGATGGTTATGCGCGTTTGAAGCGGTCGAGATTTGGATTGTGATAGTGCCTGTATCGGTAAACTTGATGGCATTACCAATCAGGTTTATCAGAACCTGACGCAGACGAGGCTCATCGCCCTCAATGTATTCGGGTAAGTCAGAGACTTGATGATAGGTTAATTCCAATCCTTTTTCATAGGCACGAACTTTCATCATATCTAATACCGATTGAATGAAAGTCGTGAAATTGAACAGTTGAGGGTGGAGATCAAAATGGCCAGCCTCGATTTTGCTCATTTCAAGAACATCATTGATGATGCGTAATAAGTGAGCGCCACTCTGATTAATGATTTTCAGGTCTTCACGCTGACTAAGGGGGATTTCAGGGTCTGTAGCGAGTAGTTGAGAAAACCCAAGAATAGCGTTGAGAGGTGTTCGTAACTCGTGGCTCATATTAGCCAAGAAGACGCTTTTTGCTTTATTCGCAGCCTCGGCAACATCGCGAGCCACTTGCAACTCTGCAGTTCGCTGTTTAACGGTATCTTCAAGATGATGCTTGTAGCGAGATAATTCGTTTTCTATGTTTTTACGCTTGGTGATATCACGAACTAAAGCTAGATTATATTCCTGGCCATCAAACTGAAAATAATTGGCGTTCACTTCGACAGGAATGATCTGACCGTTTTTGGCTTTATGGGGACGCTCGAAGGTGAAGGTTTTCTCTTTTTGCAGGCCTTGCCAGTGTTCAGCCCAAAACTCGGGAGTCAGTTCCGGGTCGATGTCAGCTACGCCCATCAGCAGCAATTCTTCACGGCTATAGCCTAGATACCGACAGGCTTCATCATTGACATATTGGAATAACGCATTCTTATCAATAAGAAAAGCAGCCTCATGCACATTGTTTAGTGCAAATTCATAGAGACTCTGAACGATGGCTGTATGGTTAGTCATGCGTTAATCTGGCGCAACTAAAGGGGTGAATTAGATAGAACGTAAGACAACATAACTTTAACTCTGCTCCGTTGCTGAACTGATCGTACTAATTGCAATTCACCTACTATTTGCAGTTGCATCTGAGCATAACGTAACTATCACAAGACGGGCTAGTATTTTATTGCTGACAGTTAGTCACCACCGCCACAGCCACAATTGCTTCCGCAACTCGATGAGCAACCACTGCCTCCGCAGCTACTGATATGGCCGGCACAGTATTCGTCTTTACTATTTTTGCAGTTCAGGCTGTATTTAAAGCCATCAGGGATCTTCAGTTCACTATCTATCGCAAACAGAATAGGCAGACGCTCAGGCTGCTTTGGGTCGATATTTTCTCTTTTACAGGAAATTTCCCAAGCTGTTTTAATACCTACTTCAGCGATGGTCTGACTTTTCATTGCCTCGGCTGGAGTGTGATGGAGAAAGCGCCCCAAGGCTTTATCGCAGAAGTAGTGATAATGACGCGTAAACAGAATGAACTCATGCCAGGCCACATCGACAGCTTGAGAAGGCATAGAGACATTTCGCTTACCTGCTTTCAGACAGACGTGGAAATACTCTTTTAGGCCAGCCATGACATAGTCCGCCTGGTCTGGCGTGAGATGGGGATACTTTGCAATGATTTTCTCAGCCAGGCTGGGCGGATAGGCGAATTGGTCAATCTGCTGACTACGAAGTTGAAATATATTTCGTCGTAACGCAATGACAGCGACTGATACAACAATGAACACCGCCACCCATTCTAGATGCAATGTCATGCTAACTATTCCCTAACCGTTGGCGTATGGGGCAATGCGAAATAACAGTGTTGTGGTGTTGTCTGTATGGCGTTTGTCATGAACAACAGTCCACTCACTCGCTGACTGCTCATCATGAAGACGTGCAGAAAACGAAAAACTGGAGACGTTGCCCGCTTCTATTTCTGCTAAGCGCATTTTCAGTGACTGAATGCTTTCAGCCTTGATGCCAATATCATCAGTCACGCGATGTTTTAGCGTTGAACTGACGTGCTCAATATCGAGTTGATGGTTGAGCTTAATGACATCAAACTCGTTTTGGAGAAACAGTGATTGCCATTGTTCAAGCTGCGACTTTAAAGAGCGTTCGGTATTTTTTACGTCGGTGATATCCTGATTCACCTCTATAGCACCGATAATCTTATTGTTAGTGTCATAGAGCGGGGTGGCATACATCGTAATCGTACGGTGAACGCCATCAAAGGCTTCGATATTCACTACTTCGGGGTTACTGCTCTCACCCTCACTGACGGCACGAGCCAACGTCCATCCTTCGGAACCGACTTCTTCACCGGTTTTCTCCCACCAACCTTTGTATTCACCGTAATGCTCCAGGCTAACGTATTTGGCACCACCCCAAATGCGTTTGACTTCCGGGTTAGCGAGGCAGATCGTGCCTTGCTCATCGGCTGCCCAGAGCCCTACGGGAATAAGATCGATAATTTTACGCATCATGTAATCACTGCGCTCCAGCGCCTGTTCAGCTTGCTTTCTGGCAGTAATATCTGCGGTCACACCGATGAGTTTGACGGGGCGTTGTAAGGCATCGAACTGTAATTCAGCCGTACAACTAAACCATTTCGTGCTTGAGCTTGAGTCAGTAGATAAAGAAAAGTCCCAACGATAGGGCTGAGAGTCTTTGAACAAAGCTAGAAGCTCTTCTAGCTTTTTGTCTGAAAATGGCAGTAGCTCTGATTCGGCAAGTTTAGGGTCGCAGCCCAACACATCATTGGCATTATCTGACAGCGTCAGTGCGCCGGTGAGAACAGTCCATTCCCAGTTAATGATCTGTGCCATTTCAAGTGCCGACTTCATGCGCGCTTCATTGTCGAGGATCTGATTCAGATACTCGCGGCGCATATCCGTCACAGTGTCATTCTCGGGCAGGGTTTGTTGCAGACTCTGAATGGCTTCATCACCGTAACGAAGCCAGACCCAGTTTACTTCAAGAAACTCAGCCAGCGTACGCAGGTTGTCATATTCAATCTCGCCACCTTTAGTCCAGCGGTTCACGGATGGCACAGAGGTGCTTACAGCTTGTGCCACTTGAGCCTGTGTCAGCTGCTTTTGTTTGATGATTTCCTTGAGCCTGTCGCCGAAGCCGTTTTTTTTCATTTTCTTACCTTGCTACACTGCGCAAAAAAGCCACTTTTGCTTTTTTGGTCATGGCTTTAAAACAAAACGGCATCTTAGCACGAAGCCGCATCCCGTCTATTACTTGGTAAGTAAATTACATTATACGTAATAAATTACTTGACACGTAAAAAATAACGCAATATAACTATGACCATGTTCACAGAAGTCACATTTGTTTCCTGAAAGTGATTTTTGAGGGCAAGAAATGATTATTTTTTGAACAAATTTCGTTTGATTTAGACGGAGAAAGACAATGAAACCATTAGCTGTTTTCACCAATGTTGCGTTGGCCATTGCGGTTGGCGCTACCACTGCAATCTGGGCTCACGGTGTGGAAGTGCCAGCCGGCAGTAAAAACCTGCAGTTCTTCGATAACGTTCAGTCCATGCCCATTGCTTCTATGAATGAGCCAGGTGTGAATGCCTACTTCGAAGATATCGTTGGTTCATCTGACCCTAAAGCCCCAATATCTTGTGGCCTGTTCAGAATCGAGAAGGGTAATCCACTGGTTTATACCTACGATTATGACGATCACAAGATGGTACTCGAAGGTCATATCTACTTTGATGATGGCGAGCAAAAAGTAAAAGCGGACAAAGGTGACGCCTTATTCTTCCCTAAAGGGGCAACGATTACGTTTTCGTCTGACGATTACGGACTCGCTTATGCCTGTGGCCAACGCAAGTTGTTCTAAACGACACGGAATTTTGAGCTTAGCTCAAGCGTAACAATAACTACGACAGAGGAGAGAGAAATGAAAAAATCCTCATTAGCGCGACTGATTCCGGTATGTGTTGCAGTAACGCTGCCTCAGGCTTTGATGGCCGAGGCAAACCTGACCGATTTGACGGCTGGCGATCCATTTTTCTACACCAGCGATCAATTTATCGATAAAGACAATAAGCAAAAAGCCCTGCTGGGTGTAGGCCGTCCGGCCAAAACACACTCGCAGATACCGCACTTGCCCGTGTACTACGGGTATATGAATACCAATATGACCTACCGTTTCGTCAACGTGGTTGAACAGGTGTTCACTATGGTCGGTGAAGGTAAGCACGGTTTATGGCGCGTGCAGGAGCAGGGGACAGTTCGTCAATACTTGCGTAAAGGTAAAGAGGGGCTGCCTGAAGGTGCTGATCTGAATGATCCTCAATTCCAGAAGATTATTGAGAAACACTACAGCGCCTATTTACCGGAAGAAAGCTGGTCAGGCTATAAGTACCCGGATCAGCGCCTGAATGAAGAAGGTCATCTGAACTTTATTGATCTGCCGATTACTCATGGCAAATTCAAAGGCAAGTATGACGAGCATGCAGCAGTCGATTTGCCAAATTGGTATTGCACCATGTCGGCCAATGACTACCCCTATGCTAAAAAGGCGATGAACTTTGCGTTCAGCCAACCAGCATCAGGCGAAGTTGGGCCATTAGGTAAACGTGCCGGGCTGGATATCAATGAGAACTACACCAAGGTGCTGCGCCTTGAACAGTTCCCTGATGCCCGCTCCTGGGTCAATGTCGGTCAGAAAGGCGAAGACAAGCTTCATGTGAAGTGGGAAGCGGTTGATGAAAATAAGACTCAGGCAGAGTATTACCTGGTTGAACGCCCCTTCTTTAATAAGCCGTATCTGTTTGTCGCGGCCGTCTATGACAACGTCGACAATGCCGATCACCGCTATGTACGTCCAGATGGTGAGTATTACCAGTCGTTGAAACAACGTGGTCTAAAACCCAAAACAGAGGTTACTCCTCAACCGCGTTTCCATCTAGAAAAAGGCGGACAGGCCAAAGCTCAGGGTTTGCCAATCTACGGCGTACATCATCATGACAGGAATGTGTTTGGTGCCGGTGGTGCCTGCCCATTGAAAGGGGGCGATTGGGGGCGTTATCCAGATACATCCGGTGGAGCCGGTTGGCCGACACAGTATGAAGAAGTGACCCCGCTGTGTGACTCGATTCTGGTCGATATCAAGTTCTTTACCAATCTGGATGGCCGAAGCTGGAACGATCCGAATAAATATCTTGCGAACGCGGGTGTTGGCACTCAGGAAGTGACCTACAAAATGCAGCCTGGTCACTATGGTGTCTTCACTGATGACTACAACACCGCTCGTGGTATCAACAACCCTGACAGTCAGGAGGTGCCAGCCGAACTGACACTGACTTTCCCGGCAGTGAGCCAGGTTGTGGAATACAACGAACCGCCTGCATTGGATCTGGCGCAAGGGATGGTTCCTTCCGAAGCGACCATGTGTCGCCCAGTGATGCAAGCATCTCTTGATGAGGTACTGACAAAATGAAAACTACTACTTTGAAAACCTTAGTTGCCCTGATGCTGGGTAGCACCATGGTCTCTTCAGCCTGGGCTGATGAAGGTCAGGCCGAAGTTGGCCCGGCTAAAGCCGCCAAAGAATCGGCTCATTTCACCGATTACCTGGATCGTGACACATTCTTAGGTGGCAAATTCAGTACCTGGGTTGAGTTCGCCTCTGACTATGTCTTCCGTGGTGAATCAGAAACCAATGATGGTGACATCCCTTCACTGAAGGCCGCCATTACCTGGACTCATCCAAGTGGTTTCTACCTCGGCTATTACGGGGCGAATAACCTATTCCCTGGTGATGATGCCGAAGGCAATAACCCGCATATCAATGCCCTCTGGGGACCGTATGCCGGTTACTCGGTGAAAGATATCGGTGGTACCGGTATTAACTATAACGGGATGTTTTTCCAGTACATCTATCCCGGTGATCGTGATTCGAACTATCTGGAGATGTTTAACTACGTCGACAAGCAGTTTGGCCGGTTTAACCTGAAACTGGAATATTCACCAACCATAACTGACTGGTTCGGTGTTGAAGACCTGCAATCTCACAATGTGGCCGTGCATCCTAGCGTGTCTCTCCCTTATGGCCTCACCCTGTCGGGTGGTGTGGGATACCAGTTCTTCGACAATAAGGGGCCGAGCCTCGATGCGGATGGTGATGGCAAGGAAGAACTTGACTGGTGGCACTGGAATATTGGACTCAGCCGTAATGTGTTTGGGTTCAATGTTGACGTGAGATACCACGATACGGACATCAAGAAAGGCGACCATGATTTCTATGGTTTTGACTCGAATCATCAGATCGTGGATGACCGGGTCATGATTTCAGTGTCCAAGTCTTTCTAATACTTGTATCGATTTCATTCTCGAGACAAGTTTTCAGCTTGAAATTGCGTCAAGCAGTTTCGTATCCTCTCTTGGTTTTCATCTCAGGAGCTTCGGCTCCTGAGATGCTTTTTATGGAGCACTCAGCATAAGTAACCGCTCACATTCTTTTCGATAAAGGCGTTTGCTTATACTCTTAAGCAAAATGCCCAACACCATTTTTCGACTCAACCTGGGCCGGGTCAGCAACTCACGATCCTTCTGCTCAGCAAGTAAACCCAGAGTTTGAATACCGCCCAAAGTCATCGCACGCACTTCCCAGCCCATTCTGCCTTTTAGTGAGAGTCCGAGTGGATAACCCTCACGCATCATAGTTGTCGTAAGACGATACAAATCACGAATTAACGGAGCGATACGATCTGTGTCTGCCTGAACCAAATCGGCTTCACTCAGACCTTTCGCATCAAGCTTATCCAGTGGAATATACACGCGATCCTGCTCGACATAGTCCTGCTCAATATCCTGATAGAAATTAATCAGTTGCAAGGCGCTGCATATTGCATCGGACTGCTGTAATTGCTCGTCAGAGTCCTGCCTGTCGAGATGCAGCAATAAGCGTCCAACCGGGTTGGCGGAATAGCGGCAATAGTCCAGCACTTCAGTAAAGTTGGCGTAACGGGATTTGACGACATCCTGTTTGAAGGCAGTCAGCAAATCCTCAAACAGTGATAACGGCAAATGATGCTGCCGGATAACGTCTGTCAGTGCAATAAAGATAGGGTCAACGCCGTTGTAGTTATCGTCAGCGATGTCGGCTAAGGCCTCACTGAAGGCATTGAGTTGTGACAGCCGGATAGCTTGCTCATCTGAGCCTTCATCAGCAAAGTCATCGGCGGTGCGGGCAAATGCATAAATGACGCACACGGGCTGACGTAAACGTTTGGGCAGTAATAATGACGCGACCGGAAAGTTTTCGTAGTGTGAGCGGGCAAGCTGCAGGCAGTGGTCATAAGCCTCAGCCAGGCTGGGCTTAGTCATCATCAGTGGTTTGTTGTACCTGCCGTGGTTGTTGCTCTATAGGTGGCAGATCAGTGATCTCGTTTTTACTGCTAATGCCCATCTCGGTGAATTTACGCGCACCTGGAATAACCTGCCTTTCCAATGAACCAACGGCACTATTGAAATGGTTTACTGTGCTACCCAGGCTGCTACCGAGTTTACTCAGGTGGCCACCAAAGGTGGATAGCCGTTTGTAGAGGGTTTCACCCAGTTCACGAATCTTTTCAGCATTATCAGCCAGAGCCAGTTGTTTCCAGCCATAGGACACGGCGCGGAGCAGGGCGATAAAGTTAGTTGGCGTGGCCAGAATAATGTTCTGGCTCATGCTGTCTTCCAGCAGCGCTGGATCGACTTCGAGTGCAGCTGCCAGAAATTGCTCACCCGGGATGAACAGCACCACAAACTCGGGCGAGTTGCTGTATTCCGCCCAATAGTTCTTACGAGATAACTCACGAACACGGCTGCGGATAATTTGCGCATGGCGCTTGAGCTCGTGTTGGCGATCTTTATCATCCTTGGCCTGAATCGCTGACAGGTAGGCATCCAGCGGTGTTTTCGCATCAACGATGATATCGCGCTGTTCCGGCAATTTCACGATCATATCCGGGCGAATGCTGCCGTTTTCGGTTGCTGTGTGGGTTTGCTCAAAAAAGTCACAATGGGCGACCATACCACTGAGTTCAGCCAGACGGCGCAGCGTCATTTCACCCCATTGCCCACGCACCTCGGGACGGCGTAAAGCCTGAACCAGGTTCTGCGTTTCCAGTTGCAGTTGCTGCTGGCTTTTGGTCATTTGATCAATCGTTGTTTTCAGGCTGCCATAACTTTCCTTACGTTCTTTTTCAATCTCGTGGATTTGTTTGCTGGTCTGCTGTAAGGCTTCGTTAATGGGCTTAATCAGCTGCTCAATCGCTTTTTCACGGCCACTCAGATCGGCTTTAGCTTCACTTTGAAAGCGTTTCAGGTTTTCTTCGGCAAGCTTAAGAAAGCTGTTGTTATTACGGTTTAGGGCTTCATTGGAGAGTTGGTTGAAGGTATTGGCCAACTGCGTTTGAGTATGTGCCAGCACCTCGTCCAACTGTTCATGCGTGTTGTGTTGCAGTTTGAGTTCCAGTTCAAGTTCGGCCTTGTCTTGCTTTAAGCGGCGAATAGCCCTCTCGCAGACAAACACAATAATGAGCAGACAGAATAGCGCGCCAGCAAGGAGCAGATTAAGGTGTTCAGGGCTGATACTCAGATCCATTGGCTCAGCTCGCTTGGGTGTTGAATCATGGCATCCGCCTGCCAGCTTTCAGGCTTATCGTGATCACCGAGGTATCCGTAACAGGCCACGATAGTGTGCATATTGGCATTGCGTCCTGCCTCGATATCACGTTGCGCATCACCGATATATAGACACTGTGCAGGGTCTGCTTCGGTTAGCTTGCAGGCATGCAGCATGGGTTCAGGGTGCGGTTTGCTATTAGCAGTGGTGTCACCACTGACAATGCAGGCTGCCCGCGAATTGAGTCCTAACCCGGCCATCAGCGGATCTGTCAGATAAGCCGGTTTGTTAGTAATCACTCCCCAAGGAATACCAGACTTTTCGAGTGCATCAATCACGCTTTCCATACCTGGAAACAATGTTGATGCACGGGTTAGGTTTGCCTGATAAATCGCAATAAAGCGCTCTTGCAACGAGGCATACTCGGCATCATCTGGACGGATGCCAAATGCCAACCCCAATAAACCGGCACTGCCATGGCTGGCGACAGCACGAATGGCTTCGTATGGAAGTGGGTGCTTACCTTGTTCTTCAAGCACCTGATTCAGTGCATAAGCCAAATCGGGTGCTGTATCGACTAAAGTGCCATCCAGATCGAAAAAAACGACGTCATATTTCGCCATCATCAGACCTTGCGGCAATGAACCAAATAATTCACTTTAACGTCGTCAGACAGACTGAATTGACGACTCAGTGGATTGTAGCTGATACCGGTAATATTTTTGACTTGTAAACCAGCTTGGCGGCACCAGCCAGAAAGCTCAGCAGGGCGAATAAAGCGTTTGTAGTCATGTGTGCCTTTGGGCAGCATATTCATCACATACTCTGCGCCAAGAATCGCCAGCAGATAGGCTTTAGGATGACGGTTCAAGGTTGAGAAGAAAATATCACCGCCGTGTTTAACCAAATTGGCACAAGCCTGAATGATTGCAGCAGGATCGGGCACATGTTCCAGCATTTCGAGGCAAGTTACCGCATCAAACTCACCCGCATGCTTGGCAGCCATCTCTTCGGCTGTGGATTGTTCATAGTGAATGTCGAGCCCGCCTTCCATTGCATGTAGTTTGGCAATATCGAGCGGCATTTCGCCCATATCGATACCAGTGACAATGGCATTACTTTTGGCTAAGGCTTCGGAGAGGATGCCGCCACCGCAGCCGACATCTATAACTTTGGCACCGTCGAGTTTGCAGCGTTCAGCGATATAGCCTAAACGCAGCGGGTTAATTTCATGCAGCGGTTTGGATTGACCTTCCAAATCCCACCAACTGGACGCCAAAGCTTCAAACTTGGCGACTTCATTGGGATCGACGTTTTGCTGTGTTTCGCTCATTGTTCTGCCTGTTGAATTTTATGTGCCCACTGGCGGGCATCGGCAATGACTTTTGTCTCATTGAGTGTGGTGAGTTGACGCTGTTTAAGCAACTGTTTACCGGCCACCCAGACATCACTCACTTTATCACGGCTGGTGGCGTAGACCAGTTGCGATACCACGTCATAAAACGGTTGGGTCTCTACTGAGTTCAATTCTACGGCCACCAGATCGGCAAATTTACCGACCTCAATCGAACCGATATTCTGCTCCAATCCCAGCGATTCGGCAGCGTTGATCGTGGCCATTTCCAATGCCTTGTGAGCAGGAATGCTGCTCGGATCCTGACTGACAGCCTTAGCTAATAAAGCGGTTTGGCGCATTTCGGCAAACATATCGAGATCATTGTTGGAGGCCGCACCATCGGTACCGATAGTGATATTGACACCACGTTTGTCCAATTCGCTCACTGGGCAAAAACCGCTGGCGAGTTTCATGTTGGATTCCGGGCAGTGGGCGATGTGAACACCCGCTTCGCTGCACCAGTCTATTTCTTCTACTGTCAGTTGTGTCATATGCACAGCAATCAGCCGAGGTGAAAGCAGACCGAGTTGCTTCAGACGTGCCAATGGGCGCATGCCGAATTGCTCCACACTTTGTGAGACCTCAGCGGCCGTTTCATGCACGTGCATATGAATCGGAAGATCCATTTCTTCGGCATTGACCAGAATAGATTCGAACGTTTTATCGGCTACCGTGTAGGGGGCATGTGGTGCATAAGCCGTGCTGATGCGGGGGTGATGGCGATAACGATCGTGAAGCTGCTGGCCCTTGTGCAGGTATTCATCCACACTGCGCGCCCAATTGGTCGGAAACTCAATCACGATCATGCCGAGACAGGCACGCATGCCGCTTTGCTCGATAACGTTAGCCGTGGCTTCGGGAAAGAAGTACATATCATTGACGCAGGTGGTGCCTCCACGCAGCATTTCCGCGACAGCTAGTGCCGTTCCCGCTTCAACAAACTGATCACCGACAAACTGCTTTTCTCTGGGCCAGATATGATCATTTAGCCATGTCATTAATGGCAGATCGTCGGCAAGGCCACGGAATAGGCTCATTGCACTGTGTGCATGGTTGTTAATTAGGCCGGGGATCAGGCAGTGTTCATCCAGAGCATGAATCACCGGGGCCGTGTATTGCTGGTTTGCCTCCTGCTTGGGTAGAAGGGCTACAATACGGCTATCCTTAATGATGACAGCATGATCTTCCAGAACCTGCTGTGACGATGTCACGGGAACCACCCAGCGGGCATGAATAATCAAATCGACGGTTTGCATGCCGCTGATTATACCGTCGCCTATCAGGAAAAACCTACCGGGCAGGACGTAAACTCGCTCAGTAAGTCTGAGCTGTCTGCATCTATGAGTACAGGAGCCAACATTGAGCACCACAGTAAACAGCATTGAGCCTATTGTCTGGCGGGATGACCGATTGCATCTATTGGATCAACGGAAACTGCCCGGCGAACACGTTTGGCTGGATTATGGGCAGTCGGATGCTGTGGCAGAAGCGATTCGTTTAATGGTGGTTCGGGGCGCGCCAGCCATTGGTGTGACTGCAGCTTATGCTGTGGTATTAGCTGCGCGACAAGCCTGGAACACGGCCGGTGTGACCTGGAAACAGGCGATGACTGCGCCACTGGCTAAACTGGAAAATGCCCGTCCCACTGCGGTAAATCTGTTCTGGGCGGTGGAGCATATGCGTCAGTTTTATATGAATCTCGCCGATCAGTACTCGCCGGAAGAGGCTTTGTTAGAAGAAGCCAAAAAACTGCATCAGCAGGATGTGAATGCCAATAAAACCATGGGCCGTTTAGGCTCGGGTTTACTGGATAACAACAGTGTAGTGCTGACACATTGCAATGCCGGTGCCCTGGCCACTGCTGGTTTTGGCACCGCGCTGGGCGTGATTCGACAGGGTTATCAGGATGGCAAAATTAAGCATGTCTATGTCGATGAAACCCGCCCCTGGTTACAGGGCGCACGATTGACGGCTTGGGAGTTGATACAGGAACAGATCCCAATGACCTTGCAAGCCGATTCGGCTGCAGCCTTGCTGATGGCTTCCGGCCAACTTGATTGGGTGATTGTCGGGGCTGACCGCATTGCTGCGAATGGGGATGTTGCCAATAAAATAGGTACGTATTCTCTGGCTATCTTAGCCAAATATCACAAGGTTAAAGTGATGGTGGTGGCACCGACCTCGACGATTGACTGGGATATACAGGATGGCAGTCTGATCCCGATAGAGCAGCGCGATAGTTGTGAAGTCACACAAATCAATGGCGAGTGGATTGCACCGGAAAAGGTGAGCGCGTTGAACCCAGCCTTTGATGTGACGCCAGCCAAGCTCATTGATGCCATCGTCACTGAGGCAGGTGTTATCCTGTCGCCAACACTTGAAAAGATGCAAACCTTACAAGCTGATTAGGGAGGAACTATGACTCAAACTGCACTGATTACTGGGAGTAACCGTGGCATTGGTCTGGAGCTATGCCGGCAGTTATCCGCCAAAGGTATGCATGTCATTGCAACCTGTCGTCAGGCTTCAAGCGAACTTAAAGCGCTGCATGTAGAAATTATTGAAGGCGTCGAAGTCAGCGAGCCGAAAAGCCTCGCTAAACTGGCTGCCAAGCTGGAAGGCCGTGAAATAGACTGGATTATCAATAATGCCGGTGTCGCGGGTGGCATTGGCCTCGGTGATATTGATGATGCAGCGGTTGAGAGCTTTCTCCGCATGTACCGGGTCAACAGTCTGGGGCCGCTGTTGGTGACGCAAGCTTTGCTGCCTAATCTTCATCAGGGCAGTAAAATCGGCATTATCACCAGCCGCATGGGCTCGATTGATGACAATGATTCGGGCGGCAGCTATGCCTATCGGATGTCCAAATCCGCAGTCAATGCGGCTGGCAAATCCTTGTCTATCGACCTTAAACCACGGGGTATCGCGGTCGCTATTCTGCATCCGGGCTGGGTGCGTACCGATATGACCGGTCATGGTGGTCTTATCGACCCGGATGAGTCGGCATCGGGTCTGATTAAACGTATGGAAGAACTCACACTCAATACCACCGGTGGCTTCTGGCACACCAATGGTGAACGTCTGCCTTGGTAAAAAAACAATCACAACACGGTGGCAAGGATGCTGCCGCCCCGTTCGCGCTGTTCGCTCAGCATGATGGCTTACCGCCATTGTCTTCTGTGCAAGCTATTCCGGCGATGTTTGAAGACAGCACCCATCAAATCTGGCGCTGTGAGACGGCTGACGGCAGCATGCTGCTGAAAATTTGTCAGCAAAACAACCTCGCTCTGTCATCCTGCTGGCAGGTAATAGAGCAACTGTTTGGCCGCTATTTACCTTATGAACTGGGCAAAATCGACGCCATACAGCAACAGCTAGAGCAATACGGACAACTGCCACTTCCGGAGCTGCTTGGCTGCGCAAGTCAAACAGCTGAAACACCAGCATTCATGCTGAATCGTTTTGTCGGGGGGCGGATGCTGTCCGCCGAACTGCTGACAGAGCCAATGATTGCCCAGCTTGCCCGGCATAGTGCCAGTCTGCATGCCCATGAACTTACGCTATGGGGAGATTTGTCGCATCCTGAATATGATGCCGAGTTCTGGCCTGAAGTTTTGCTGAAGACGCTGGTCAGGCAGGCTGGTGAGCAAGGCATTGCTGAACCTTGGCTTCCACTGGTGGTGTCACAGATTGAACTGATTAACCCCACTGTATTTGCCCCCATCATGCTTGATAATCGCTGGGATCAGTATTTGTTTGAAGCTGACAAGATTACTGCGCTGGTGGATATCGATGCCTTTGTTGCCGGACCTCGCGAATTGGAGCTGATATTGCTGGAATATCAGTTGAATGAACAGCAGGCAGATGTCTTCGCCCGCAGTTATCAGGAGACGCTGGCTTTGCCGGAGTTGAAAGATGTCCGCCTTTGTTATCGCTTTCTATTGTTTCTTATGAATGCGTTGGGCGAAACCGATCTGGATAAATGGATGCGTCACCCTGTCCGCTGGTAATGCGTGGCGATCATGATAACTTGGGCTGCTGGCGGTAAAGCCTGAGCCAGTTCATAAAGCCAGCCAGAGCGAGTACGGTATACAGCGAAAACAAAGCCACCGTCGCATAAAACCCGGTTTGTAGATACAGCGCTACCGCGGCAGCATCAATAATTACCCAGTACAGCCAGTTTTGCAGAACTTTACGTGCCATCAGCCAGGTATTGAGCACCGAAAACACGCTAACACCGGCATCGAGATAGGGATTTTGAGAGGCTTCTATGCTGCTCAAGTATTGTCCGATAACTACCGTCAGCACTGACCCGGTAATCAGAAAGAGAAGATGAAAATGCCAAGGCCAGCTGTGAATGGAGATATCGTTTTCTGCCAGTTTATGCTGACGCCACAATAAAAAACCGTAGATTGCCATGCCCATGTAATAAAAATTGAGCAATGCCTGCATCGGCAGTTGACCATCCCAGAACAGCAGTGTGTAGATCAAAGTGCTGATAAAGGCCATCGGCCAGCACCACTGCGATTCGCGAGCGGCGAAAATGATATAAGCAACGCCGAGCAGGGCTGCAAAGACCTCCCATCCGGACAGGGCTGAGAGGCCGTTAAGCATGGCTTCCAACATGATCAATCTTCGACTTCGTAGCGATCGGTGCCGATCATTTTCAGCACGAACACGCTGTGTGGCAGTTGCTCAAATACGGCCTCGATTTCACTGTCCATCGCATCCATTACATCACGGTATTCACCGAAGATCTGGGTGCTCAGATTATTGCGTGAAATTTTGAGTGCCGGATTGTTTTCCAGCTTGTTGATAAAGGCCAGAATCGGCTCGACATACTGTTCGGTCAACGGGTAAAGACTGATATCTACAGATATGCGCATGGAAACTCCTGTCTTATGCTGTGGATTAATAATCGTAACTCAGTGTCAGGCCTACAACTCGCGGATCACCAAACTGTTTGTAGGTTTGGTTTGCATAGCCGTTTCTTGGATCGTTACCAAAGAAGAAGCCTCGGGTGTAATAATCCTTATCAAACAGGTTGCGACCCCATAAAGTGACTTTCCAGTTTTCTTTCTGGTACTGCAGACTGGCGTTATAAATCACATAAGAGCCTGATTTTGAGTTATGGCTGTTAGAGAAATAAAAATCGTCTTTACCTTCCATATTGGCACTGAATGTCCAGTGTGGTGTCAGGTAGTATTCGCCACCTAATGTGAATTGATAGTTCGGCGCATGGGCCTGACGGCGGCCTTCAATATCATTACTGCTGATATCCGGGTTTTCATACTCATCAAACTCGGCCCGAAGCAGACCCAGCGCACCAAACAGGCGGAAATCTTGATGCATTAACCAGTCAAAATCGGCTTCCAGACCGTAGTTCTTACCGCGGGCGGCATTGGCGATAGAGTCTTCAAACTCACCGCCACCAACAAATACAGAGCTTTTGACCTGGGCGTCCCGGCGTAATGAATAAAAGGCCGCGATATTGGTAATCAAGTTGCCATCGAGCCAGCGGGATTTAAGGCCTGCTTCAAGGCTCCACATATACTCGGTATCGAACTCACGCTTATCGTCAGGTAATGCATCGTTGTTATTAACACCACCAGACTTGTAGCCACGAGAGAGTGATGTGTAGGTGAGCTGGTCATCGTTGATTTGGTAATTCAGCCCGAGCTTGCCACCGAACAGACGCTCACTGGTATCAATATCCAGAGCATTGGAGTCCTTGTAATCGGCCTCGAAGTATTCCACCCGCAGGCCGGTGATTAAGGTAAGTTTGTCTGTCAGGTGAGTATCCAGCTGACCAAACAGGGCGGAGTTTTTTGTTTCGTAATCGTTATCGAGATTACCGAAATCCGAGTTCAAATCCAGTTCTTCATCCTGAGACAGGAAGTACACACCGACAGCCCACTCAGTAGTGTTATTGAAGATCCAGCCGTCTTCGTTTGAAAGCGCTTTTAACTCAACAGAATAGTTTTCGCGTTCACGATTAAATTCTTCAGTTGCAGCATAAGCATCGGGGTGGATGCCTGGATAAGTCCAATCCGCATCATAGCTGTAGGTCAGATCCGACTGCACATACGTCAGACTGGATTGAAGCTGCAAAGCACTGTTGGCGCGATAATCGGTTTTCAATGCAATTGCACTAGTGTGCTGACTGTCTTCACCCGGCATATCGGACAGACTGTTGCGGCTGTTGTCTAAAGTGAATGCGTCATAGCCGTTATCAATATCCAGATGCAACAGGTTCAAATCCACCGTCAGGTCGGAGTTAACCAGCCATTTGAGGTGACCACGAGCGGTTACTTCATCTTGATCCTGAGTGTTGTCTCTGCCTAGAAAGTCATTATCCATATAGCCATCTGATTGATGACTGTAGATCGAAAAACGGCCGAGCAAAGTGTCCTCAACCAGTGGGCCACCTACAGCAACACCAACATTACGGGTGTTGTATTCGGCAATACCGGTTTCAACATGCATATCGAATTCATTGCTTGGTTCGGTGCTGTTCATGTTGATAACGCCAGCCAACGCATTGGTGCCGTATATGGTGCCTTGAGGGCCACGTAAAATTTCGACAGATTCAATATCGAACAATGTTGCTGCACCGCCAGTACGGCTGAAATCTATACCGTCGATTAATAAACCAACAGATGGGTTAATGGGAGCTGAAAACTGACTACGCTCACCGATACCACGTATTTGGAAATACTGGCCTCGGGCTGCGCCGCTGGACACATTGACGTTTGGTGCAAGGTTAAGCAGATCTTCGATATGCTGTGCACCGCGAGACTCAATGATCTCACTATCTATTTGAGTCAGGCTGACAGGAGTGTCTTGGGCTTCATTCGGGCGGAAATCGGCACTGACAATCATCGCGGGTAAATTAGCAGGAGTGACTTCGGCAATCGCTGGAACAGTGAACAGGCTTGCAATTGCTGTAGCAAGAATAGAACGTGTCATGGCTTTCCTTTTGGGTAATAGCGTCAGGGCAGCCACTGGTCAACAAGTAGAGGGGTACTCGTGATTCTGCCTATCCCTACGCCAGTATGATCTGGATCAGGTTCATCGGGTTCACTCTTTTCAGAGATATCTCAGGCCGAGGCCACCCCGAGGCGACAATCCTTTGAAACAACAAGACAATTCCATTTGTAATCGTGCAATAGTGTATTGAATTGAAGTGTTATTTACTAGTGCAGCCGTTTAGATCACCGGGCGAATACTGCCGCGGCATTGAGGGCAAACACGGAGCTTCTTATTCAGACGCTGGGTGGGAACGCGCAGCTGTTTGCGGTCGTAACAGTTTGGACAATAAAAAGCGGGATCATTGGCAATACGGTAACAACCACTGGCTTCATCTTTTATTGGGTGAAGAGGCGTGGTCGAAGATGAGCCTTTTGTCTTTGTCAGTTGTTCGATTTCAGTTCGTAGCGCTGTAACGAGATGCTGCTCTGTTGCAGGCAGTTTGTCTGCAATCTGTTGCAGCAGTGTGTCGATGGTTTTGGCGGTCATAATAAGTTTCGGTTAAGTAAGAGTTGTCACTCTATTTTAAATAGAGGGCAATAAAAAAGGCACCAGAAGGTGCCTTTTTCGTGAATGCAAAACCGGAAATTATTTTTCCAAGCTGGCTTTCAGGCTTTCCAGCGTGCTGGTGTAAAGACCTGTGACTGCATCTTTAGCCGCATTGTCATCCAACTCTTTGGGTGGGTGATGGTTGCCGTGGTAAGCGCGGAAGAATTTACCTTCCCAAGTCACTTTTGCACCGCCATCTACGGCAGCAACGCTGACCCAAGATTTGTATTTGCTGACAGGGAATGCTGGTACTTCATGCATTTCGCCGTGGTCGTCAACTTCACCGGATTTGCTGATGTCGGTAATTTCGTACATGTAGGTCATGGTTTCATCGTCAAACTTTTTCAGTTTTTCAGATACTGTGGCGCCGCCTTTCAGCGTCAGTGTACGTGTAGCGCCAGCGTCGTTGCCAGTGGCTTCAGTCGCTTCGATTGCAGGGATCCAAGTGTGTGCACTGTCAAAGTTTTTAACAGCATTCCAGACGGTTGCTGGATCAGCATTGATAACAACGCTTTCTTCAACAGTAATGCGTGGTGCGCCGTGAGCGAGCACCAGTGCAGGCAGCAGAGCCAAGCTCAACAGCAGGCCTTTGAGTAATTGCTTCATGGTTAATCCTAAATTTCTATAGTAATTATGATGTGTGCTGAGTAGTCAGCAGCGGGACAACTTAACAGCTTTTGTCCCTAGCGACAACGGGAATAACTCCTATAACTCAATGGCCTGCCGCACTGTTTCTTTGTCCAGATGTGATGCAAAAAATTCGATAAAAGCATACATATAGCCACGTAGATAACTGCCTTTGCGGATGCCCATATGGGTGGTGCTAGGCTGAAACAGGTGGCTGGCATCAATGGCTCTGAGTGGGGTGTCTTTGTCTTTATCAAACGCCATGCTGGCGATAATGCCGATACCCAATTCCAGTTCGACATAGGTTTTGATGACGTCGGCATCGGTCGCGGTGAACACCACATTCGGTTGTAAGCCTCTATCGGTAAAGGCGAGGTCCTGCTGGGCGCGACCGGTAAAGCCCATGACATAGGTCAGAATCGGGTAGTCAGCAATATCCTCCAGTTTCAGGCGTTCAACCTTGAGTAATGGATGCTCAGGAGGAACGATAATGCTACGGTTCCATTGATAGCAGGGGAGGATGGCGAGTTGCTCGAATTGCGACAGGCCTTCAGTAGCGATGGCAATATCGACTTTGCCAGTAGCAGCCATTTCACCGACCTCGGGTGGCGTGCCCTGTACCATATTCAAATGCACATTCGGGTAGTGTTCAGAGAATTGTTTGATGGCTGCCGGTAAGGCATAACGGGCCTGAGTATGCGTTGTACCTATAGATAAGGTGCCGGTCTGATCGCTGCGACTGTCTGCCGCTAATTGGCGGATATTGTCGACATCCTGCAAGACGCGTTCAGCCATTGCCAGCACTGACTCACCCACCTGAGTAATACCGGTCAGACGTTTGCCGTGGCGTTCAAAGATCTGTAGCCCCAACTCTTCTTCCAATTGCTGCACCTGATTACTGACACCAGGCTGTGATGCATGCAAGGCTTGGGCGGCGGCAGAGATGCTTAAACCTCGGCGGGCGATCTCTCTAACGTATTTGAGTTGTTGTATCTTCATGGTTATATACGATTTAGTTATAACAATAGTAGATAATATTCATTGATAGAATATTCCGCTTTGGTAAACTTGTCAGCCTTTATAGTTAGGCAAGGCGTTTAAGCTGTATGGAATGGGGTTTTATACTGGCGGGACTATTTGTCGGCACTATGGTCGGTATGACCGGAGTCGGGGGCGGGTCGTTGATGACGCCTATCTTGATCTTTGGTTTCTCGATCCAGCCTGCGATTGCTGTAGGTACCGACCTGTTGTTTG
Organism: Methylophaga sp.; assembly: GCA_030148085.1. Classification (GTDB taxonomy): domain Bacteria; phylum Pseudomonadota; class Gammaproteobacteria; order Nitrosococcales; family Methylophagaceae; genus Methylophaga. The sequence goes on from JASBUF010000091.1 coordinate 21,763, forward strand.
CCGCGATCACCAAATCTGGCGGCATCTGGGCCTATTGGCGACATGGCGTGGTCAAATGGAGCGTGGTGACGCGTCTTGCCATGGGGAGTATTCCGGCCACGTTACTCACTTTGTGGGTGATGAATGTCACAGGTATGCATGAAGGTCAGCATAGTGAGCTGATCACTAAAGCGCTTGGTCTGGCTTTGATTCTGACTTCCAGTGCTCTATTACTGAAAGGTTGGATCGGCCGTTTGCTGCGGGCGCAGGAAGGGCATCCTGTAGTTAATGCTCTGTACAGCTTGCGTCAGGACGAAGGTCATAAAGCCTTATTTACTGTATTGACTGGTGCAGGTCTCGGTGTGATGGTGACCATTTCATCAGTCGGTGCTGGTGCGCTGGGCGCGGTGATTCTGCTGTTTTTGTATCCGAAGCTGCGCGGTGTAGAGATCGTCGCTACCGATATAGCTCATGCGGTGCCGCTGACATTTGTCGCCGGACTTGGCCATTCTGCCGTGGGCACAGTGGACTGGTCGTTGTTATTATATCTATTGGCAGGCTCGTTGCCGGGCATCCTGATCGGTAGTCACCTTGGTGTCAGAATCTCTGACCAGGTTATGCGACCACTGCTAGCCGTGATTCTGGTGCTGGTGGGCATAAAATGTCTGTTTTAAACAGTCCAATAGATTTAACCCTCTATGGCTGCCCCATGCACTACATCAAGGCGAAGGAAGCCATCAGTCATATTGAGCTTGAACAGGATATCGAGCTCTTGGTAAATAACGGCGATGCCGTTACCCAAGTCATGAATAGTCTGAGCCAGGACGGCCAGCAATGTGAGATCACATCAGAAGATGTACTCACCACAACAATCCGTGTGAGAAAAAAACGATGACAGATATCAAACCTGCATTGGCGGCCAAGATTGACGCCGTCATCGCTGTACTCAAAGACATTGAGCAGAATTACAGCCCCGCTGTATTGGCAACCAGCTATGGTGCCGAAGATATGGTGCTGATGGATTTAATCTGCAAACATGCGCCAGGCATTGAAATCTTCACATTGGACACTGGTCGTCTGCCGAAAGAGACCTACGAGCTGATGCAGCAGGTGCAAACCCGCTACGACAAAAAAGTGCAGGTGTATTACCCGGCTGCGGCAGAGCTTGAAACCTTCGTCACCACCAATGGCCCGAATGCCTTTTATGACAGTGTCGAAATGCGAAAACAATGCTGTGGTATTCGTAAAGTGCAACCACTGAAGCGTGCGCTCGAAGGTAAAAAAGCCTGGCTGACCGGGATGCGTCGTTCGCAGTCGGTTACCCGTGCTGAGTTGCCGGTGTCGGAGTGGGACGAAGATCATGGTCTGCAAAAATTCAGCCCGTTGACCGACTGGTCAAACGGCAATGTCTGGGCTTACCTGCGCGCTTATGAAGTGCCGTATAACACCCTTCATGACGAAGGCTACGCCAGCATCGGTTGTGCGCCTTGTACCCGTGCGATTACCGCTGGCGAAGACATTCGTGCCGGACGCTGGTGGTGGGAAAACCCAGAAACGAAAGAATGCGGTCTGCATGTCAAATCTAAGTAATAGAGAACGATAATGACGGAAAAACAATTAACACACCTTAAACAGCTGGAAGCAGAAAGCATCCACATCATTCGTGAAGTGGCTGCTGAGTTTGAAAATCCGGTAATGCTGTACTCCATCGGTAAAGACTCGGCGGTAATGCTGCATCTGGCGATGAAAGCGTTTGCTCCGGGTAAACCGCCGTTTCCTCTGATGCATATTGATACCACGTGGAAATTCAAGGAAATGATCAAGTTCCGTGATGACCGTGCCAAAGAGCTGGGTCTGGAATTGATTGTGCATACGAATCAGGAAGGTAAAGAAGCGGGTATCAACCCGTTTGATCACCCACGTTACACCGATATCATGAAAACCGACGCGCTCAAACAGGCATTGAGCAAATATGGTTTTGATGCCGCTTTCGGTGGTGCCCGTCGTGACGAAGAAAAATCACGTGCTAAAGAGCGTGTTTATTCCTTCCGAGACAAGAACCACCGTTGGGATCCGAAAGCACAGCGTCCTGAACTGTGGAACATCTACAACAGCAAGGTCAACAAAGGCGAAAGTATCCGTGTTTTCCCGCTGTCGAACTGGACCGAGCTGGATATCTGGCAATACATTTACTTGGAGCAGATTCCAATTGTGCCGCTGTACTACGCGGCAGAACGTCCGGTTGTCGATTACAACGGCATGACTATCATGGTCGACGACGATCGCATGCGTATTCCGGAAGGTCAGCAGCCACGTATGGAAAAAGTCCGTTTCCGTACCTTGGGCTGTTATCCGCTGACCGGTGCCGTCAAATCTGACGCTGACACGCTGCAGGAAATCATTCAGGAAATGTTATTAACCACGACCTCAGAACGTCAGGGCCGTGCGATTGACCACGATCAAGCCGGGTCAATGGAGAAGAAAAAACAAGAGGGTTACTTCTAGATGAGTACTGAAAGTTCATACCAAATAGATAGCTTGATCGCGGAAGACATCGAAGCGTATCTGAAACAGCATGAAAACAAAGAACTGCTGCGTTTTCTGACCTGCGGTAACGTGGATGACGGTAAAAGTACCCTGATTGGTCGTCTGCTGCATGACTCGAAAATGATCTACGAAGATCAGCTTGAAGCCGTGACCCGTGACAGTGCCAAGTCCGGTACAACCGGTGAACAGGTCGATCTGGCCCTGCTGGTGGATGGTCTGCAGGCTGAGCGTGAGCAAGGCATTACCATCGACGTGGCATACCGTTATTTCTCGACCACCAAACGTAAATTCATCATTGCTGATACACCGGGTCACGAACAGTACACCCGTAACATGGCAACTGGTGCGTCAACCTGTCAGCTGGCGGTTATCCTGATTGATGCCCGTTATGGTGTGCAAACGCAGACTCGTCGTCACAGCTTTATTGCGTCGTTATTGGGTATCAAGCACATTGTGGTTGCCATTAATAAGATGGACATCACGGATTATAGTCAGGAGGTATTCGACAAAATCCGTAAGGATTACAGCGAATTCGCCCGCGAACTGGAAATAGAAGATATTCACTTTGTGCCAATGTCTGCTCTGGTCGGTGATAACGTCGTCAACAAGAGCGACAACATGCCGTGGTATGAAGGCGAGACGCTGATGAACATTCTTGAGAATGTCGATATCGCCGATGACCCTAACTTTGAAGATGTACGTTTCCCAGTTCAGTATGTGAATCGCCCTAATCTGAACTTCCGTGGTTACTGTGGCACATTGGCGTCAGGCATTTTGAAACCGGGCGATGCAGTCACCGTGTTGCCGTCAGGCAAGGAAAGCAAGGTTAAGTCATTGGTCACCTATGATGGTGATCTGGACCATGCAGTTCCTGGCGAAGCGATTACCGTCACCCTGCAGGACGAAGTCGATGTCAGCCGTGGTGATATGCTGGTTCACAGCAATCATCACCAGCCGCACGTCTCCAGCCAATTCAAGGCGATGGTTGTGTGGATGACCGAGCAACCTTTGGTTTCTGCCAAGCAATACAGCATTAAGGTCGGTGTCAATGACAGCACGGGCTCTTTGAGCGGGATTGATTATCAGGTCGATGTCAACACACTGCAGAAAAACGAAGCCACTGAGCTTAAGCTCAATGAAATCGGTCTGTGTGAGTTCGCGCTCAATAAACCAGTCGTGTTTGATACCTATAAACGTAACCGTACTACCGGTTCATTTATCATTATCGACCGTCTGACCAATGTCACCATCGGTGCTGGTATGATTACTGATGCCGTATCAGGTGCACCGCAAGTCGAAGCTACAGGCGATTTTTCTGCCTTTGAGCTGGAACTCAATGCATTGATCCGTAAGCACTTCCCACACTGGGATACCAAAGATCTGAGTCAGCTGATTAAGTAATCATCACTGTCTCAAAAGGCCAGCCCCGGCACTCAGTCGCGGCTGGCTTTTTTTATGCGCGTCTGCCCAGCTATTGCTCGCCTTTCGTTGAGCTAACCCTTCTTCATTTTCCAATTTTTCATTCAAACTTCATCGCCAATGTGTTTACTATGCTATTCAGATAAGACTAAAGGTAGCTTAAATTTATTAATCGTTAAATACGATTAATAAAGTAGTTATTAGTCGTTATACAGATTGTTTATGCAGTGTTAACTTGGACGTCAGCAATAGGAATGGAAGCAAAGAAACCATTTCAGTGCTTATTCGACAATGAGGAGAAAGGCAATGAGCGAAGACAGAGAACAACACACTGGAAAATGTCCGTTTGGCCATGGTGGCGTAACGGAAAGCGGCAAGTCCAATACCGATTGGTGGCCTGAGACCCTCAATCTGGACATTCTTCACCAGCACGACACGAAATCCAATCCAATGGATGAAGGCTTCGATTACCGCAGCGAAGTCCACAAACTGGATTTCGATCAACTCAAAAAAGACATGCACGCGTTAATGACCGACAGTCAGGACTGGTGGCCGGCCGACTGGGGACATTATGGCGGTCTGATGATCCGACTTGCCTGGCATGCGGCAGGGACGTACCGGATTGCGGATGGTCGAGGTGGTGGCGGTACCGGCAATCAACGCTTTGCACCGCTGAACTCTTGGCCAGATAACGTTAGCTTGGATAAAGCCCGTCGTCTGTTATGGCCCATCAAGAAAAAGTATGGCAACAAGATTTCCTGGGCAGATCTGATGATTCTGGCGGGTACTTCGGCCTACGAATCGATGGGCTTGCCGGCGTTTGGTTTTTCCTTCGGCCGCGAAGATATCTGGCATCCGGAAAAAGACATTTACTGGGGCGCGGAAAAACAATGGCTGGCACCATCAGACGAACGTTATGACAATGTCGAAAAGCCGGACACCATGGAAAACCCATTAGCCGCAGTGCAAATGGGCTTGATCTACGTGAATCCGGAGGGGGTCAACGGCAAACCTGACCCGCTCAAAACGGCTGAACAGGTTCGCATGACCTTTGCCCGTATGGCGATGGACGATGAGGAAACGGCTGCGCTTACGGCAGGTGGTCATACTGTTGGTAAAGCCCATGGTAATGGTGATGCAACGCAGTTGGGGCCTGAACCGGAAGCGGCTGATATCGAAGCCCAAGGGATGGGCTGGAACAATCCAAATAAAACCGGTAAGGGACGCTATGCCGTGACCTCCGGTCTTGAAGGTGCCTGGACCACGCACCCAACCCAGTTCGATATGGGCTATTTTGAATTACTGTTCGGCTATGACTGGGAATTGAAGAAAAGCCCAGCCGGTGCCTGGCAGTGGGAGCCGGTGGATATCAAGGAAGAAGACAAGCCGGTTGATGTGGAAGACCCTTCGATTCGTTATAACCCGATCATGACTGATGCCGATATGGCGATGAAGATGGATCCGACCTACCGTGCGATTTGTGAGAAGTTTATCGCTGATCCCGACTACTTCCGCGATTGTTTTGCCCGTGCCTGGTTCAAGTTGACTCACCGTGATTTAGGTCCGAAAAGTCGTTATATCGGTCCGGATGTGCCTGCTGAAGACTTGATCTGGCAGGATCCTGTACCTGCGGGTAATACCGATTACAATGTTGAAGCGGTCAAAGAGAAAATTGCGGGAAGTGGACTCAGTATTGCCGATATGGTCAGCACCGCCTGGGATAGTGCCCGCACATTCCGTGGCTCTGATATGCGCGGTGGTGCCAATGGTGCTCATATCCGTCTGGCACCACAGAAGGATTGGCAAGGTAACGAACCTGAGCGTCTTGCCCGTGTATTGAACATCTACAAGCAGATTGCTGCAGAAACCGCTGCCAGTGTCGCGGATGTGATTGTGCTGGCAGGTGGCGTGGGTATCGAAAAAGCGGCCAAAGCGGCCGGTGTTGAAGTGTTAGTGCCTTTCAGCAAAGGCCGTGGTGATGCCTCTGCAGTAATGACTGATGCGGATTCTTTTGCGCCGTTAGAACCGGTGGCCGATGGTTTCCGTAACTGGCAGAAAAAAGACTATGTGGTCAAATCGGAAGAGTTGTTACTGGATAGGACTCAGTTGTTGGGGCTGACAGCACCGGAAATGACCGTGCTGATTGGTGGTATGCGTATGCTCGGCACCAATTATGGCGGTAGCAAACATGGTGTCTTCACTGACCGTGAAGGTGTGCTCAGCAATGACTTCTTCGTCAATCTGACCGATATGGCCTACACATGGAAGCCTACGGGTAAGAACCTTTACGAAGTTTGTGATCGGAAAACAGGCGCTGTTAAGTGGACTGCGACCAGAGTGGATTTGGTGTTTGGTTCGAATTCGATTCTGCGTTCTTACGCCGAGGTGTATGCGCAGGACGATGCCAAAGAGAAGTTTGTTAAAGACTTCGTCAAAGCCTGGACCAAGGTAATGAACGCCGATCGCTTTGATCTGAACTAGTATTGATGGAAGAGGAGGAGGCTGTTTACTGGCCTCTCTCGATTCTCTCAAGGTCAGTTCAGCGTTAGACTAAGGCAGAGGATTTCCTCTGCCTTTTTTATGAGGTCTACGATGGGCAAATTTCTTTTAGCTGCCGCAGCGCTAGTGCTGCTCAACGCCTGCGATACCGAGTCACCGGAAAAAACGGTCTGGGATGATCAGCTCAAAACCATGGATAAAGCCCGTGATGCACAACAGCGGGTGCTGGATGCAGCCGAACTGCAGCGCAAAGCGATAGAACAACAGACTCAGCAATAAACTTTGACTCGCTGCCAGGCAGCGAGTTTTTGTTGAAAACTCATCGCTGCATGGGCTGGGCTGGTGGACGGGAGTTTTTCCAGAGCCGGTTCGGATAACAAGTCTGCCAGAACTGAGCGACGAAATACCTCTTCGGCTTTACTTCCATTAAAGCAGATGGCCTCAATGCCGAGGTGCTGGCTAAGAAACACATTAAAATCATTGGCCTCAATAGTCGCTGGATCAATATGCTGATCCAGACTGCCCGGTCGATGGCAGGCTTTTAAGACATCCCACACCGCGACGCCCGCGTCGGTCAGTTGCTGACAACGTGTTGCGTAGGGTGCATCTCTATCGAGTTCAAATAATGCCGACATAATCGGCCAGAAAGCATTGCGCGGATGTGCATAGTACTGCTGCGCCTCTAATGAGGCGACACCGGGCATGGAACCCAAGATGAGTACTTTCGGGGCGCTACCGACCAGGGGCGGGAAGCTGTAACTGAGCTGTTTGTCAGCCATTTACTGATACAGCTGGCCTTGATGCCGAATCCAGCCATGCGGGTGACGGTTGGCCGGATCATGGTGCGTCCAGTGCATCACACCACCTTTGTTATTCCATTCATACTCACCAAAAATCGTTACTTCATCACCGACATTTAAATTATTCAGACGCGGAGCCAAATCAATATTGTGTGCGACTAACAGCGTCTGACCGTCCGTCAGTTCAATGATAAAGCGCTGGTGGCGACTGCCCTCATTATCATCAGCAAGCAGGCGGCTGACGGTGGCTGTAACTTCTATCTGAACATCGCTTTTCCGCTGCTGGTACAGCTCTGCGATGCTAACCTCGGCTTTGCTTTGCGTGCTTTCAGTATTTGGCTGGTACTGACTGGCGGCAAAAAATACGATGATAAAGGCAATCAAAAGCCAGAGGCGTTGTTTTTGGCGTGTCGCTTTAGACATGGTTTACATTCTCGGCAACGAGCTCAAGCCAGTGTTTGAGCGGTTGGTCGGCGGTGGATAAATGCAGTTGGCAGCCAATATTCGCGGTCACTATCTGCTCGGCCTGTGTAGCTAATAAGGCTTCAAGTTTATGGCTTCGCAGCTGCGCCGACAATCTGGCTTGCAAAATGGAATAGCTGCCAGCCGAGCCGCAACAGAGATGGCTGTCCTTCACCGGCAGCAATGTAAAGCCCAATGAGGACAAAAGTGCCTCGACTTTACCGGCTAGTTTCTGCCCGTGCTGCAAACTGCACGGACTTTGAAAGGCAATGCGCTGACCTTGCCCGAGCTGTGACCAGTCTTTGCCTGATAAGGCTTTAGTCAACACTTCAACCGGGTCTTTGCTTAATGAGGTGATCTTGGCGGCTTTATCAGCATAGACCGGGTCATCGCGTAATAGATGGCCATAGTCTTTGACCATCACGCCGCAGCCGCTGGCACTGACAAGAATGGATTCCACCCCAGATTCGACATAAGGCCACCAGGCGTCGATATTATTTCGCATCATTTGCAGTGCCTGCTCAGATGCCGATAAATGATGAGCCATCGCGCCACAGCAGCCAGCAGTGTCTGCGCTTAGTAGTTCAATACCGAGCTTATCCAATACAACGGCTAAAGCCTGATTTGTTGCTGGGCTGGCGACGGATTGTATACAACCGGCTAACACCAGCATTTTTCGAGCATGATGCTTGTTGGAGCAGGCTGCAGCCTGGTTCATGATTGGGATTTTATGTTTCAGCGCTTCAGGTAAGACCGGCTGAAACAGCCGACCGGTTTTAATCAGCGCATTGATACGAGATGGGTAAGGCAGGGTGTGGAGCAATAAATGGCGCAAGAGTGACTGTGGCCAGGGGCGTTTAACCTCTTGTTCTATTAACTCGCGGCCGATATCCGCTAGGCGGCCAAACTGCACACCGGAAGGGCAGGTTGTTTCACAGGCGCGGCAACTCAGGCAGCGATCCAGTCGTAATTGGGTTTCCGTTGTCGGAGTACTGCCTTCCAGAACCTGTTTGATCAGATAGATGCGGCCTCGCGGACCATCACGCTCATCACCGAGTAGTTGATAGGTCGGGCAGGTTGCATTGCAGAAACCGCAGTGTACGCAGCTGCGCAAGATAGCTTCGGCTTCCTGCCCCTTGTTGGTGTTGGCAAATACCGATGTCAGCTGGGTCTGCATCGCTAAAAGTCCGGATACAGCTGACCGGGATTGAAGATCGCCTGCGGATCAAAACTGTGTTTTAGTTTTTGATGCATGGCCAGCAGGCTGTCGGGAAGTGTGGGCTGACGTAGTTGTCCGTGCACCGCATGGCGGAATAAGCGGGCATGACCACCCAGATCTGCGGCCAATTCGAAGATCTGTTCAGCAGGCTGTGTAGATTTGATCCAGCGCAGGCCTCCGCCCCAATCAATTAATTGATCGCCATCGACCTCGATTTCTCCACTGGCAGGGGGGACAGACAGGCGCCATAACGGTGTTGTCTGCTGAAAAAACGGATGCCGCTGATCCCGCAGCTGCGTCCAGAAATTGGAACTGGTTTGATCCTCGCCACCGAGTTTACGACTTGTTGTTTCGACCGCAGTTCGAGTACCGGCAAGGCGAATATGCAGTTGCTCACCATCGTACGCCAGACCGCTGAGTGGCAGGTTTTGTGAGGCCAGAAAACGCATCTTGTCTAGCGCTTGTTGCTGACTCATGGTTTGCGTCAGATGCTGCTCGCAAGGAAAGGTGGGTAATACCTTGATGCTGATATCCAGCAAGACGCCCAGCGTGCCCATCGCGCCAACCATCACTCTGGAAACATCGTAGCCAGCCACGTTTTTCATTACCTGACCACCGAACTTTAAAATGTCCCCCTTACCGTTAATGATGGTGCAGCCAAGCACAAAGTCACGCGCGCTGCCGCTAAAGGGTCGTATCGGGCCGGAAAGCCCAGTAGCAACAGCGCCGCCCAGTGTGGTCTGCTCGGTGTAAAACGGCGGTTCAAACGGCAGCATTTGTCCGGCCTCACCCAGGGTTGCTTCAATGTCTTTCAGGAGCGTGCCGGCGCGGGCCGTCAGCACCAGTTCAGAAGGGTGATAGTCGATAATGCCCTGATGCTCGCGCAGAGATAAAACACAATGCGTTGATGACGGGCACAGAAACGCTTTGCTGCCACCACCGCGGATGGTTAAAGGCTGCTGTTGTGCTAAAGCCTTTACGACCTGTTGCTGTAATTCTCGGCTTTGGTCGTTCATCAGAACCGTTCCAGTTCCGGGTGGGGTAACTGCCCCTGATGGATATGCATGGCACCGAGTTCGGCGCAGCGATGCAGGGTCGGTATGGCTTTACCCGGGTTCAGGATGCCTGCCGGATCCAGCGCTTCTTTTATGGCATGAAATTGGTTCAATTCGGCGGTGGTGAACTGGCTGCACATCTGGTTTATTTTTTCGATACCGACGCCGTGTTCACCGGTGATGGTGCCGCCGACAGACAGGCATAACTCCAGAATCTTGCCACCTAATTGCTCAGCTTTTTCCAATTCGCCCGGCTTGTTGGCATTGTAAAGAATCAGCGGATGCAGATTGCCATCGCCGGCATGAAACACATTGGCAACGACGAGACCGAACTCATCTGAGAAGGCACTGATATCTTTCAATACCTTTGGCAGGTGCCTACGAGGGATTGTGCCGTCCATGCAGTAATAGTCGGGCGACAGGCGGCCGATAGCCGGGAAGGCGGCTTTGCGACCTGCCCAGAATTGCAGGCGCTGGCTTTCATTGTCAGCGGTGGCAAATGCAATGGGCTGCGTCGGTTTGAGTAGCTCTCGAAGTTGCATAATGCGTTCGGACACTTCTTCATTGTGACCATCGACTTCACAAAGCAGGATAGCCTCAGCCTCAGTCGGGTAGCCGGGGTGACAATAGTCTTCTGCTGCCTGTATTGCCAGCTTGTCCATCATTTCGAGGCCAGCGGGAATAATCCCGGCAGCGATGATGGTGGCTACCGCAGCGGCGGCCTTGCTCACATCATCGTAGGCAGCAAGAATGACCTGCTTGCGTTCAGGTTGAGGCAGAAGTTTGACCGTCACTTCGACAATAATACCGAGCAGGCCTTCTGAGCCGGTCATCAAGGCAAGCAAATCATAACCAGGGCTGTCATAACTTTTACCACCCAGTGCGATTAAATCGCCTTCCGGTGTAATCAGTTTGAGGCCAAGAATATTATGAACGGTCAGGCCGTATTTCAGACAGTGAACGCCGCCGGCGTTTTCAGCCACATTGCCACCGATGGTGCAGGCAATCTGTGAGGATGGATCGGGCGCATAATAAAACCCCTGATCGGCAACCGTTTCAGAAATAGCCAGATTGCGTACACCGGGTTCAACCCTGGCGCAGTGGTTGTCGAGGTCAATCTCAAGAATGCGGTTGAACTTGGCGAGGCTGAGCAAAATTCCGCTCTCATCGGGCATGGCACCGCCTGACAGGCCGGTTCCAGCACCACGGGCAACGAGAGGAACGCCGAGCTGGTAGCATAAGCGCACCACCGCCTGAACCTGTTCGATAGTATCAGGCAGAACAGTAATCAGTGGCAGACGGCGATAGGCCGACAGGGCATCACACTCAAACGGCCGCTGGGCTTCGTCACTGTGTAATACCAGCGCCTCAGGAAGAATCTCATGCAACGCTGCGATGAGCAGTTTCTTGTCCATAAGCCTATTCTGTCACACTTTCCTCTTAGTCAGTGTGTAGCAGCAAGCTACTGTTTTCTGCCGCATTTGTTTGTGAAGCGATGTGTTTCAGCTTGTGTGAGCAAAATTTCGTCAAACAACGGATAAGCGCAATGCTGACGCGGCATTTAGACAAAGCGTAAATATGGATATAGCTATTTATAATTTCCTGTTATATACCAGCGCGTTTATAATAGTGGGTCCGGTATTTAGCGTTTTAGAGAGCTTCAATGTATCAATACGATCAGTATGACCAGATGATGGTTGATCAGCGGGTGGCACAATTCCGCGATCAGACTCGTCGTTATCTGGCGGGTGAACTGACAGAAGATCAATTCCGTCCGCTGCGTCTGGCCAATGGCCTGTATATTCAGTTGCATGCGCCGATGCTGCGTATCGCAGTGCCTTACGGCATGATGTCGACCAAGCAGGTGCGTAAAATCGCCGACGTTGCCCGTCGCTACGACAAGGGCTTTGTCCATTTCACCACCCGTACCAACTTTCAACTGAACTGGCCGAAACTGGAAGACTGTCCTGAAATTCTGGCAGAACTGGCGACCGTGCAGATGCATGCGATCCAGACCAGTGGTAACGATATCCGTAACACCACCACCGATCAGCTGGCTGGCGTCAATAACGAAGAAGTTGAAGATCCACGTCCATGGGCGGAAATCATCCGTCAGTGGTCTACCTTCCATCCTGAATTCGCTTATCTGCCACGTAAGTTCAAGATTGCCATTATCGGCTCGAAGACTGACCGTGCGGCGACCAAACTGCACGACATCGGTCTGCATCTGGTCAAAAACCACGATGGCGAAATCGGCTTTGAAGTGCTGGTAGGCGGTGGTCTTGGCCGTACCCCGGTCATCGGTGAGCAAATCCGCGCCTTCCTTGAAAAAGAAGATTTGCTGTCGTATCTGGAAGCGATCCTGCGTGTCTATAACCGTCTGGGCCGCCGCGACAACAAATACAAAGCGCGTATCAAAATCACTGTGCGTGAACATGGCATCAACCATATTCGCGAACTGGTTGAAGCGGAATGGGTACATATTCGCCAACAACTGCGTCTGGACGAGAAAGAAATTGACCGTGTTAAGGCCTTCTTTACCGGGCCTGACTACGATACGCAGGCGGCGGCTGACACCAGCTTTGCTGAAAAACTGACTGCTGATGAAGCCTTTGCCCGTTGGGTGAAGCAAAACACGGTAGAGCACAAAATCGCCGGTTACCATTCCGTGTACGTCTCGTTGAAGAAACCTGGTCTGGCACCAGGTGACATCACTTCTGAGCAACTGGAAGCAGTGGCGGATCTGGCTGATGAATACAGTCTGGGTGAAGTACGCTCTACCCATACCCAGAATCTGCTCTTGGCGGATGTGAAACAGGCAGATCTGTATGACCTGTGGCAGAAATTAAACGCACAAGAACTGGCGACACCCAATATCAACACCCTGACCGACATTATCTGCTGTCCGGGTCTGGATTACTGTGGTCTGGCCAACGCCACCTCGATTCCGCTGTCGAAGCAAATCGCTGAGCGTTTTGATGATCTGGATTACCTCTATGATCTGGGCGATATCAAGATCAAGTTCTCCGGTTGTATGAATGGTTGTGCGCACCAAAGCGTGGGCCATATCGGTATTCTCGGCGTCGATAAGAAAGGCGAAGAGTGGTATCAGTTCACCCTCGGCGGAAGTGCTGAAGCCGATGCGTCACTGGGTGAGCGTCTGGGTAAAGCGATTCCGAAAGAAGAAGTGGTCGACACCGTTGCGCATCTGCTCGATGCCTATGTTGAATTGCGCCATCAAGATGAGTCATTTTTAGCTACAGTCCGTCGTTTAGGCGTGGATCCGTTCAAGGAGCGTGTTTATGCAGATAATTAAAGATCGTGAAATTGTCGAAGATAACTGGCTGCATCTTGATGATGAAGCAGCGCTGGTTGCTGGCAATATCACAGTCTCGCTGGCACGCTGGCAGGAACAACACGAAACGCTGGAAAAGCACGAAGGTGGTCTGGGACTGCGTCTGACCGGTGATGACCCGCTGGAAGAAGCGGTGCCGGATCTGGCGCGCTTCTCATTGATCGTGCTGATTTTCCCGCAGTTTACTGATGGTCGCTGCTATTCTTTTGCGCGTCTGCTGCGTGATCGCTATCACTTCAAAGGTGAAATCCGTGCACAAGGCGATGTCCTGCAGGATCAACTGTTCTACATGGCGCAATGCGGTATCAACAGCTTTGAACTGGCGAACCCGAACCGTCTGACCAATGCACTGTCGGCCTTTGATGACTACACCGAGAGTTATCAGTCCACAGTGTTAAGACCTGAGCCTCTGTACCGTCGCCGCTAATCGAGCTGCATCATGGCTGTCTTCGCGATAGGCGATGTTCAGGGCTGTTATGACGAATTGATGAAGATGCTGGATCAGATTCACTTTGATCCAGCCTCTGATCAAATCTGGTTGGCTGGTGATCTGGTCAATCGTGGTCCAAAATCACTCGAAGTGTTACGTCTTGCTAGAGAGTTGGGCGACCGCTGCGTTTGTGTATTGGGCAATCATGACTTACATCTGCTGGCCAATGCCGCCGGTGTGGTTGAGTTCCGACATCATATGGATACCATCGAACCGGTACTGACTGCGCCGGATAGTGATGAGCTTATGCACTGGCTGCGTCAGCAACCGCTGTTTTATCACGATTCCGGCTTAGGTTTCAGTATGGTGCATGCCGGCTTGCCGCCAGAGTGGACAGTGGCGGAAGCAATTGAGCGTTCTGCCGAAGTGGAGAACGCGATCAAAGGCGATAACTGGCGTGAGTTCTTCGCGCATATGTACGGAAACAAGCCCAAACGCTGGTCCCCCAAGCTTAAAGGCTGGGACAGGCTGCGCTATATCACCAACTGTTTTACCCGGCTGCGCTACTGTCATGAAGATGGTCGTCTAGCCTTGAAGTTCAAGGGCGCACCGGAAGACAAACCCTTGCATCAAAAACCCTGGTTTGAAATGCCCAACCGTGCCAGTCAGGATGACAATATCGTCTTTGGTCACTGGTCGACACTGGGAGTGGGGCAGTACGGCAATGTGTTTTCGCTGGATAGTGGCGCGGTCTGGGGTGACACGCTGACGGCCATTAGAATTGATGAGCATCCTTACGAATGGGTGACCGTCGCCGCAGACCCAGAGGGTTTGCCTCATGCCCGTAAGAAAAAGCCAGCCAAGGCACGACGCTGGTTTTAGGCAAGTGTGATTATTTTGAGTACAATAAGCGATACTTTATCAATGCGTGAGATCTTTAAATTAATGATCAATGTCTTAGCACAGTGTGAGGCTCGAGTATAAATGGCAGCTGGATTACCTCGTAGTAAAGCACGTCGTGCTGCCGTTCAGGCCCTGTATCAGGCGCTGGTGAACAATGAGGCACCACAGAAAGATGCCCTGGATTTTGTCACTGCAGAGTATGCAGACAAAATTGACAGAAAGTATTTTACGACCCTTGTTGAGGGTACTATTAAGCATCAAGAACAGATTGATGCTGAACTAGGGCAGGCAGTAGATCGCAGTCTTAGTGCTGTAGACCCGGTAGAAATCTCCGTATTGCGTCTGGCTACCTTCGAATTTATGCACCTGCCTGAAATTCCTTACCGTGTGGTACTGAATGAAGCGGTCGAGCTAGCTAAATCATTCGGTGGTGAGCAGGGTCATAAATACGTTAATGGTGTGCTCGACAAGATGGGCGCCCATCTGCGACCGCATGAATATCAGGCTGCCAAACAGGCAAAAGCACGAAAATAAGCAGGATTCACTACCGTCATCTCGGCGGTAGACTGACCAGGAACTGATGGTGGCTGAGTCCGAGTTTTCCCTCATTGAACAGTATTTCTCCAGTCTTACCGCTGAACGTGAAGATGTGACGCTGGGAATTGGAGATGACTGTGCCTTACTACAATGTCCACAGGGTAAAGAACTCGCTGTTTCGATTGATACGCTGGTGGAAGGCGTGCATTTCTTTGCCGATGTCGATCCGCATGCCTTGGGCTTCAAAGCACTGGCGGTGAATCTCAGTGATCTGGCTGCGATGGGTGCTGCTCCTGCCTGGTTTACCTTGGCTCTCACCTTACCCGAAAATAATCCTGCCTGGCTTGAGGGCTTCTCATCCGGTCTGGCCACAGCAGCCAAAGCTAGTAGTATTCAGCTTGTCGGCGGTGATACCACCCGAGGACCGCTGACCATCAGTATTCAGGTACATGGTTTGGTCGATGCTGGTCAGGCTGTACGGCGAGATGGTGCAAAGCCCGGCGATCGCATTTATGTCAGCGGTACGTTGGGGGACGCTGGCGCAGCATTGAAACACCGTCTTGAAGCATGGTCTCCCGACGTTTTGAACGATGCAGACTGGGCTGCGTTACAGCAACGACTGGAGTACCCGACACCACGAAATGCACTGGCGGAGCCGCTACGTCATTTTGCTAACGCAGCTATTGATATCTCAGACGGCCTGCTGGCCGATCTTAGCCATATTCTCAAGAGAAGTGATGTGGGAGCGAGACTGCAGACGCATGACTTGCCGCTTTCATCCAGTATGAAAAAACTCCCCAAGGAGCTTGCCAGGGAACTGGCATTGAGCTCTGGTGACGATTACGAACTGTGTTTTACCGTACCACCCAAATTGGCAGATGAATTAGAACAGCAGTGTTCTGATATCACCTGTATCGGTGAAATTACCGCACAGTCTGGATTAATACTGGTTGGTGCATCTGGACAAGAAACCACAGCAAACATTAGGAAAGGATATGACCACTTCAGCGCCTGAGGTGAA
The DNA here is from genome assembly GCA_030148085.1 of Methylophaga sp. Lineage (GTDB taxonomy): Bacteria > Pseudomonadota > Gammaproteobacteria > Nitrosococcales > Methylophagaceae > Methylophaga. Next base: position 37,989 of record JASBUF010000091.1, read on the forward strand.
TTTCAAAGCATTACTTAAACGCCCGAGCAGTTTTATTGCCTATGGGTTTGGTAGCGGTCTTGCGCCGAAAGCGCCGGGTACGTTTGGTACGTTGGTAGCATTACCCATCTATTGGTTGATGCAAGACTGGTCTCTGACCGCTTATTTAGCGATGGTGTTTTTGGCGTTTTTGGCCGGAATCTGGTTTTGCCAGCGTACCGTCGACTGGATCAAACAGGATGATCCTTCCGGTGTGGTCTGGGATGAAATCGTTGGTTACCTTGTCGCCATGACCTTTGCCCCCACCGGTTGGCAATGGATGTTGATAGGCTTTGTTTTGTTCCGCTTCTTCGACATTGTCAAACCCTGGCCAGTGAGTTGGGCTGATAAAAAGCTTCACGGTGGTTTTGGAATAATGCTGGATGATGTTGTCGCTGGACTTTATTCTGCATTGGTTCTACACGTTTTGATCCTAATCAGTTAAAGTCACTGACATTGCCAATGGATTGGCAAGAAACAATTTAAGTTTATATTTGAAAAGGATTTCAAATGAACAAGAGCGGCTTCACGCTTATTGAATTGATGGTAGTCATTGCTATTCTAGCGATCACTTTCTCACTTTCAGTCCCAGCATACAAAGACCTCCAGCTCAGGCAAAAAATAAACGGGCAAGCAAATCAGCTTTTTTCGATAATCTATTTGGCCAGATCAGAAGCAATCAAGAGAAGTACTGTAGTGACGATATGCAAGAGTGGCAACGGTCAAACTTGCGGTGCGGAATGGTCGGAAGGCTGGCTGATGTTCGCAGATCAAGATGCCGATGGCACATTAGATCCGCTTGAAAATATCATCAGTGCGGGTTTGCTAGATAGCCAAATTATGGTGAATTGGTCTGCATTTGGCTCAGATAATTATTTGAGACTGACTCCAAGAGGTATGACAATGTCGCAAAATGGGACATTTACTCTTTGCCCCAAAAATGGAAATGCAATGATTGCCAGAACGGTAGTTGTCAGCAAGTTAGCACGAGTAAGGTTGCCACCTATGGGCGAAGATGATGGTGGAACTCCAATCGTCTGTGGTTAGCCTTATCGTTGCCAGCAAGTTGCAACAGGATCAGCAGCAGTGCCTGTTGCTCCTCTGTTATTACTTTCATCAATAGTCAGGACATCACATTCAGGATCATTTTGCGTTGCATTGTTGGGAGTCGCCGTCAGATCGTAACTGGTTGCGAGTCCTCCTGCTCCAGAAAGAGCAATAGTGTAATGTCCATCAGGTGAGTTGGCTGGGAGCCCTAAACTAGCAGCTGTTGCATATTGCGGATTGTTTGCCCTGAATTTTTCTTGCTCCAGTTGAAATGCCAAAAGCGCATTTTTACCATCAGCTCTTTTTGAGCGTGTGACATAATCTGAGTAGGCAGGGATGGCTATGGCAGCTAAAACCCCAACGACAACTACAACAATCATTAATTCGAGTAGGGTGAAACCTTTCATAAGTGATTTTTCCATGGTGCCTTGTCCTTAAATGATTCACTGAATGACAATAAACCAATTCACAGAAGTAGTCATTGCAAAAATGTGGTTTTTATCACAAAGTGGCCTAACAAAATAGCCATAAAAGTATGTGTGGCATAATAAAGCTGTCTATAATGCATTGTACAGGCAAAGCAAGGACCATCTATGCCGACGAATAAAACTTTAGGCTTTACTATCATTGAGTTAATGATAGTCATTGCGGTGATTGCAATCTTGGCAGCGATTGCAGTGCCATCGTTCTCAGACACCTTGGAGAGAAAACGTATCCAAGGTGTCGCTGAATCAGTCAAAGCTGAATTTGAATATGCGCGCTCAGAAGCTATCAAGCAAAGTTGTGAAAATGGCACAACTTTGAGCTTTGTAGCAGGTACTTCATGGCAAATAAACCTCACCCGTTGTGACGCAACGACTAAATCTTATGCTCCACTTTCATCAGGTGTTACGCTGAGTAACATTTCTTTTGTTGCTAACGATCTTAGCTTTAACTCTCGACGTGGCAGTGTTGATGAAAATCAAAGTATTACATTCTCAACGGATAACTACGATCTGCAGGTGCGAACAATAAATAACAGAACGATTGATATCTGTTATCCCGCAGCATCGAGATCAATAGCAACCTATGGACAGTGCTAAATGACGATATCATCGAACCCACTTCGTGCTAAAGGTTTCACATTAATCGAATTGATGATCGCAATACTTGTTGGGTTCATCGTGGTCGCGGCAGTATTAACAATTTACTTCAGCACGGTTAGAGGCAGCTCAAATACTCTTAAACTGACTAGACTTAATCAAGATATGGGCGTGGCCATGTTGATCATGACCAACGACATCAGACGAGCGGGTTATTGGGGGGGGGCCGTGACCGGTGCAAACCTGACTCTCAATCCGTTCACAGACGTTGAGGTTAGAAATGTTGGTGCCGGTGCCCTCCAAGTGCCCGTAGCCGGCACGCCCGTCACAGGTAACTGCATTACCTATTCATACGATGCGAATGCATGGCCGAATGCAGCATACAACATTGCAGACAGTGATGCGCCCGAAGCGGCAGAGTTTTTCGGATTTAGACTTGCCAACAATGCAATTCAAATAAAAACACAAGGCACAACATCACAAGCTGTCGCCTGTGATGATGGGACATGGGTCAATCTAACAGACCCCGATGAAGTGACAATAACTAACTTACAGTTCACACTTTCAGCTGAATATTCTGCTACCAATTCAGCTGGAAATACAGTAACGGCAAGGAGTGTTGGTATTACCCTTACCGGTCGTTCGGAGTCTGATGCAACCATAGATGGAAGCATGTCAGATGTCGTCAAGATTCGTAACAATCTGATTGTGCCGTAGCCAGGGTGATGCTATGAAAAATCAAATGAGATACCAAAAAGGGGCGGCAACACTAGTGGTTGCGATAGTTCTTTTAGTCGCAATAACTCTGATTACTTTGTTTACCGCAAAAGTGGTACTGGATGACATCAAATTTGAGGCTAATACATATCGCACAGCTCAGGCTACCTCTGCAGCCAACTATGGACTGGATTTTGCCCTGAGGTATTTTGATACGGGGGGATTCGATCAACTGGATGAGTCAGTAAGTCCTGCTGTTGCCGGAACTGATGATGTTGTGGATAGTGTAGTGACTTCTCCCCTCACCCTTCAAGACGGAGGGTCACAGACGACCACCGCTCAAGTAACGTTTACAACAGATGCATTCAGATGTAGTGGAACAACCTCATGGCAAAATGGCTTAGTCCAATCTACAGGATTCAGTGATGATGGGCTGGCAACAAGGACTATGGGACAGTGTGTTGGTCCTATAAGTATTTTGAATGGTGATGGCCCGGAAATTCCCCTCATTGCTAGAACAAAAATTGATACTACCGGTGATGCAAATATCATCAACCGTTACACGAACACCAACATTTGGTCTGCAGATGAGGTCGAGATTACAGGTGCCAACATGGCGACGTACATCAGGGATCCAGCGACTAATCCACCAGCTGATAACCCTGCGACATCTAACAATGAAACATTAGACTTTTATTTAGACGTGGATGAGGCTGACTATACCCAGTTGGTATCTAACCGAAACCTTGGTAATGGTGCTGACATTATTTCTGGCGACCCATCCTTGAGATTGGATGCTGGTTTTTTCGGTAATTTTTTTGGCGCGGACCAACGTGCCTCACTTGAGAGTATTGCTGCTGGTGCCGGTCAATCCTACGCCGACATTAATAATGCTGTTGGCGAATCTGGCCTTATATACGCGACCGGCGATCAAGCATTGACTGGTGGTACGATAGGTTCTGCAACATCACCAGCTATAGTCATTGTTGATGGTGATTTTGATTTTGGTGGTAACGCGATCATCTATGGACTGGTTTATGTTGTTGGGGTGATGGACGTTGCGGGTACGCCAACGATAGTCGGCTCCAGTATTGTTGAGAATGAAGGTGGCGCGACATCTTCAAGTGGTTTCGAAGGTAACGGGACACTCAATCTGGTTTATTGGCAAAACTTCATTGATGACGATGGACAGCCATTACCAGGTCTAACCTCGGTGATAGAGGGATCATGGCGTGACTGGTAACAATTTGAGTGATCCTTCAAGGGGGGGTGATTATGAACAGTAATACTCATTCTAAACAACATGGGATTGGATTGGTTGAAGTGCTGATAGCGCTGGTTGTGGTCTCGTTGGGTCTGCTGGGCATAGCGAAATTAGAAGGCAACCTTTTGAGTACAAGCGGCCACAATAAAGCTAGAGCTGAAGCTATTGGTATTGCACAACAGCAAATGGAAACAATCCGCTATGCCGCTTCATCTCAAACTGCATTTGAAGATTTGGATGATGCGGGGTTATCGCTTGTCAATCTGAATCCTTTTGCTGTAACAGGTACGAATGCTCAGTTCACAGTTGATATTGATATCGAAGACCCTGATGCCAATCAGATAATTAATACAATTGTTGATGTTGCTTGGACGGATGCAACCGGCACGGCAGATAGTATAACGTTGATGTCAGAAATTGCATTGCAGGACGTGCAAAAAAGCGCATTGACTACCAACGACTCTGCCGCCGCCACAGCGGTTCCAAGTCCAAGACAAAGCGCATCAGAAGACGTGCAAGCTGCATCAGAAACAATCGACCCTAATGATGTAATTTCACCTACGCAGACACCGCTCCCTGCAACAGGAACTGTAGCTGCGGACGCTTCGCGAGCATCTGGTCTTGCTCAAACCTTCACTGTTAATAGTACTGACACTACACCTGTCCCTTATACATTAACAGCGATCGCTGATGATTCTCGTTATTACAGCACGTATTTTGGTGATGGTAACTTAGGTGTATATGTCTGTGAGTCAACTTCAGCAGGCGGCTGCAGATACATTCAAAATCATTTTGGTGGTGTCTCGTTATCTACCAAAGGCGTGATTTACTCGGCGAAAAACACCAATAATGATCTAACGGGGGTAACACCAGTCTGGTCATCGAGTGAGGTTACTGCCTGTTACAAAGGTCCAATCACGCAAACTGGTACGGGAGTAAGTGCTGTTTATTCAATGCCTTATGAGTGTGTTTATGCCGGAAATTGTGAAGATGATGCGTCAACATGTTATGGCTACGGAACAGCTACTGAAGTTACTCCAGCACAAGTTGATGCTAAAGGTGTGGGGCCTGGCGGTGAGTTCGGTAATCTAGGGTTGATTGGCCTGAGTGGTGGTAACAATGGTGATCAGGTCTGCTTTCTAGAGGACTCAACGAGTTCTGCCGCTTCTGCAGTATCTGGCACATTAATTACAGCCGATTCGCAGTCAGAAGCCTTATTGAATGGCCGCTATGACGCTACGGCGGGTGGCAATAAGCAATACAATGAAAGTTATTTATTGCCTGTAACAGCCCGACAATATGTAACTCGTCGCTTGATGAGTAATGGGGAAGAACGCTCAGAAGGTATCAATAAGTCCTATCGTAATCACAATTTCTTATTAGTGAATCGTGCTAACAGTGCTGATACTTACAAAAACTGTTACACCGCAATTAATGAGAGTGCGACAACACGCTCTACCTATGTTGTCGCACCAAGAAATATGGTCCGTGTAAGAACAGATATCGTGGATCCGGTTACTAACCCTGTCGAAGCCACACATACTTTTTCAGGAACTATGCCTGCGACGATCATTAATGCGACAGCCACAGGGAATAGGCCTAATTTGTACATACCGGACGTAGGTTCCTGTTACGTGAAAGGTGATAATAGTCGTTATGCTTGTGCAATTCCTGCTAACTATATAACCAACATTACGATATATGGTAAGAGCTCTTCAGTGCCTGCGCCTACGGCTGCAGATCCTGCGATACCTGTAGTTTTTGAGATGTGTACCTTTGATGTCGATTTAACGGAAACTGGGAATATAGACTCGCCTGATGCGACTCCATCGTTTGATTGTCGCTGGTCTACAGACTTTTAGTTAACAAGCTATCTGAGTTTATGGTTCTGCGTACCATGATGGGCAATTTTAATTGCGCCCATCATGGCTGCAATGCGACCGGTTTCTTCCCAGTCTTTGCCATGCATGATGCCGTGTAAGAGACCTGCACGATAGGCGTCACCACAACCAGTAGGGTCAAGCACCTGCTCGGCCTTTTGGCAAGGAATATCAATCCGTTTACCTTCGGTATAAATATGCGAGCCTTGGGCGCCACGGGTGATGATCAGGGCTTCTACATGACGGGCAATTTCTTCTTCCGGCAGGCCGGTACGATCCATAAATAACTGGGCTTCATAATCATTCAAAGCGATGTAAGTCGACTGTTCAGCAAACTGCATCAGTTCATCGCCATTGAACATCGGCAAGCCCTGGCCTGGGTCGAAGATAAAAGGAATGCCCGCGTCTTTCAGTTGCTGTGCGTGTTGCACCATTCCGTCACGGCCATCGGGCGCAACGATCGCTAGGCTGATGCCTTCAGCTTCATTGATATGGGTTTCATGAGCCAAGTTCATTGCACCCGGATGAAAGGCGGTGATCTGATTATCATCCATATCGGTAGTGATAAACGCTTGTGCAGTGTAATGGCCTTGTTTTTCATGGACGTGTTTACGATTGATGCCGTGTTTGTCCATCCAATCAGCATAAGGGCCAAAGTCTGTCCCTACGGTGCCCATTGGTACTGGGTCATCACCAAGTAACTTGAGGTTATAGGCAATATTGCCAGCACAACCACCGAATTCACGGCGCATATCTGGGACTAGGAATGCCACGTTCAGCATATGGACTTTATCGGGCAGGATATGGTTTTTGAATTGATCCGGAAACACCATGATGCTGTCGAAAGCAAAAGAACCACAGATAAGTGCTGACATAGTTGGAAACCTTTATTGAATTTCTAATTGTGTTGCTGAAGCGCTAATTTGAATTTCACCGGCTAGAAATGATTCCAGCTTGTGACCGACAATCTCATGGCGCCAGCCATGAGCTAGCGGGCTGTCCTCGCCACGAATCAGGGCTTCAACGTCTTTTCGTGTTGCTACGGCAACCGGAGTAATGTTCTGTTCATCGCAGCATTTACGTAGCAAGGCCATTAAGGCATCAACCATGGCTTCCTGCTGGTTCGTCAGCGGAGTAGGGCGTTTAAGCACAGGCCATGCTTCTTTAGGGATAGCTTTACCACGCTGAATATTGTCGATGATGGCTTTGCCGTGACGATCAATATCGCGTGCTTCCAGACCACGAATCTTTTTCATGGCATCGATTGTGCTTGGCGCCAGTTTGGCGAGATCCAGCATCACTTCATCTTTGAGTATCCACCGACGTGGCAAATTGTGTTTAACCGCACGCTCTTCACGCCAGGCCCCAAGTTGCTGCAATACGGCAAGCTGCTGGCCTTTAAGCTTGCCAGCCCCTTTAATTCTTAGCCAACTAGATGTCGGATCTTCTTGATAGGTAGAGACTGAAGATAATGTGGCAAAATCGTCATCCAGCCAAGACAAACGTCCTGTGGCGATTAATTTGTCATTCAGTAGATGATAAAGCTGGCGCAAATAACGCACATCGTCAGCAGCGTACTCTATCTGTTCTGTTGATAAGGGGCGCTGGCGCCAGTCGGTACGGGCATGGGCCTTATCCAAATCAACATTCAGACACTGTTTGACCAGATTGCCGTAGCCGATTTGATCACCGTAACCGAGTACTGTTGCGGCCAATTGAGTATCAAAAATGCTGGGAGGTAGGGCATTACGTAGCAGGAAGAACAGCTCCAAATCCTGACGCGCTGCATGGAACACGAGCGTGGTTTCAGGGTTGTAGAACAGATCCATCAGTGGAGTTAGGTCGTCGATGGCCAGCGGATCAACGCAGGCGATGACATCATCGTTCGCAATCTGTATCAGGCACAGTTCCGGATAGTAGGTCTTTTCCCGATGGAATTCGGTATCAATCGCCAACCAGGGGCTGCCTGCTAATTGCTTGCAGAGATCGTCCAGATCGCTACTAGACGCTACATATCGGATGCTCATCGACTATGCTCTGTAAAAAGGAACACAGTATAGCCAGTTTGCGGTTTAATGCATAACACGGCTCATGTTGACGACATCGTTGATGGCACTGATAACGAGTTCCGGTTGCTCCTGATGGATATCATGACCGCTTTGGTTGGCAAAAATCTGCTGACTGATAGGGGTGAGTTTCCATAGGTCATGTTGTAGTTCCAGCCAGATCCTTTCCCTGTTTTCGGCATCTCTCCCCAAAGATTCAGGTTGACCGCGACTAATGACGATCAAAGGGATTTTGGGTAAATCCGCATTGTGCCGTACCTGAGAAGCGCTTTGATAAAGAGACGAAATTTCTGCACGGGCAGCATGAATGGCGCGTTCACGCAGTGCACGATGTTTATCTGAGACAGTGCCATCCGCTTTGGGTAAAACAAGAATGTTCCCTTTACGGTCGAAGTGCTTGGGTAATTTGATGTTGAGCGCCTCGTACTGATTTTCATGAGAGGCGTCGACCAACACCATACCAGCAATTTGCTGTGGATGATGAGCGGCAAACACACGGATGTTATAACCACCGAAAGAATGACCTACGAGAACATAAGGACCCGGTATTTTTGCTTTCTGGATCAGTTTTTCCATTTCGTTGGAAATACGCAGGCTGTTACGGGGCTGAGGGCCTGCATCACTCCAGCCATAGCCAGGACGATCGAAAACGCAGACCCGAGTTTCTACCGCAGTATGATTTTGAATATCAAACCAGTCAGTGGAATCGTCACCGAGCCCAGCATCAATGATGACGGTGGGCTCACCTTGTCCCTTACACAACATGTGGATGCTGTAACCACCCACATCGTAGCGCTTACCTGGCATTGGGGGGAAATCATCGGCGTGCAGGCCTGCTTGTGTAAACACAAGAAAAAATAAAGGCAAAAAATGGCTGACTTTTATGGGCATTGATTGACTCCACGGTATTCACAACACTATGAGTGAACGCGTGCAGTCGAAGTTCCACCGAAAAGACTTTACTGACTGATTTTACTCAGGATTAGTTGTTCCAGCTCATCTTCACTGAAGGGCCAGCCTAACTCAGTGTTATCAGCAAAGCGGACTACCGGGATCCGGATGCCGTAGCGGGCCACCAACTCATCATCATCACCAATTTCCTGTAGATGAAGGTGTAAAGGGTGTCTCTCAGCCACACTCAGTAAGAGTTCATGGGCATCCTCACATAAGTGGCAACCCTCGGTGGTAAATAAAACGAGTTCCATCATTTTTCGAGCAGGCGTGGCATTAGATCAACAAAGTTGCATGGCTTATGACGGGCGTCCAACTGGTCATGCAGGATTTCATCCCAGCCTGTTCTGCAGGCACCCGATGAGCCTGGTAAGCAAAAGATAAACGTACCGTTTGCGAGACCAGCTATAGCTCGGGACTGCACGGTTGATGTTTTAATGACTTGGTAAGACAGACTACGGAATAATTCACCAAAACCTTCAATCTCTTTATCAAACAGTACTTTGACCGCTTCCGGAGTGCCATCACGACCGGTTAAACCTGTACCGCCGGTGGTGATAACAACATTAACGGCAGAGTCAGCGATCCACTGCGACACAACAGCGCGGATTTGATAGATGTCATCCGGCACGATTTTCCGTTCGATAATACGGTGTCCATCAGCTTGCGCTTTGTCTTCAAGCACTTTTCCTGAGGTATCGGTGTCGAAGTTACGGGTATCGGATATGGTCAGGATAGCGATATTGACGGGAATAAATTCCGGATTCATCTGCTTGTATCTCAGTTTTTTTCAGGCAAACTCAGTATAGTCAGCATCTTTAGCCCGGTCTAGAATGCAAATTCACCCAAGGAGGAAAACAATGAAAAAACTCGTATTGATAACACTGGTCGCCGCCGCTTTGAGTGGTTGTGCGGCAGATGATCCTAATCAGAAAGCGAAAACCGGTGCAGCCATTGGTGCCGCTGCCGGAGCGCTCTTGGGCTATGCAGTAGATGACGGTACTGGTGGTGTGGTTGCCGGTGCTGCTGTTGGCGCTTTAGCGGGTGCTGGCGTTGGCCACTATATGGACAAACAGCAACAGGAAATGGAAGCGGCTCTGGCGGATGAACAGGCTCGCCATGAACTGGAAATTCAGCAACTGGAAAATGAAACGCTGAAAATTGATATTTCCAATGAGGTCTCGTTTGACTTTGACAGCGCAGCGCTAAAAACGGCCTTCACACCTACGTTAAATAAAGTTGCTGATATTCTTCAGCGTTATCCGAAAACCGTGATCCATGTTGTCGGTCACACCGATAGCGTCGGTTCTGAAAGCTACAACCAGCGTTTGTCAGAACGTCGCGCCCAGTCTGTTGTAGACTACCTGTCCTCAAATGGCGTTGCTCCCAACCGTCTATATGCGATTGGCCGTGGCGAAATGGAGCCCCGTGCAACCAATGACACCGAAGCAGGTCGTCAGTTGAATCGTCGTGTTGAAATTTTTGTAAAACCGATTGTAGAAGGACAGGAATCTGAAGCCTACCAAGCGCCGTAAAAACCCAAAAACGGCAAACCATACACCGATTGATCCGGATGTTATCTACGGCCTGCATGCTGTGCAGGCCGCTTTAGATGTGCAGGTCAGTCGAGTCAAAGAAATCTGGCTGGCGGCCGACCGTCAGGATCAGCGAGTTCAGGACTTGCTCAATGCCGCTCAGGCACAGGGCATAATGGTTCACAAAGCAGAACGTGAGACCCTCGATAAAATTGCACCCGAAGTGCAACATCAGGGCTGTGCTGCACGTTGTAAACCGCTGGAAAGTCTCGATGAAAAAGGTTTGCTTACCTTATTGGAGTCATTGGATGAGCCACCATTTTTACTGATTCTGGATGGGGTGCAGGATCCGCATAATCTCGGTGCTTGCCTGCGTACAGCAGAAGCCGCGGGAGTACATGCCGTCATCGCACCACGTGATCGTGCTTCCGGTTTAACCTCGACGGCGGTCAAAATTTCCGTTGGCGCAGCCGAACGTGTACCGTTCGCACAAGTGACCAATCTGTCACGTTTAATGAAAGATCTGCAGCAGGCCGGTGTCTGGATTGTCGGCACCTCCGGTGATGCTCAGCAGAGTGTGTTTGAGACCAGTCTGACCGGGCCCTTGGCCTTGGTGCTGGGCGCAGAAGGCAAGGGAATACGCCGCCTGACACGGGAAAACTGTGACGATGTGCTCTACATCCCGATGCAGGGACAGACTGAAAGTCTCAATGTCTCGGTCGCTGCGGGTGTCTGCCTATTTGAAGCCTATCGTCAACGCCACTTGTGAGCTGTGACAAAAATCAAGTAAAATGCTTGATTGCCTTTAAGTTTTAGAGGCAAAACTCCTTGCTTTGTGGCTCCGCCATAAAGCTGTTTAAACCGTGAGGAGCTCTAATGAGACATTACGAAATTGTGTTTCTGGTCCACCCTGATCAGAGCGAACAAGTACCTGGCATGATCGAGCGTTACACACAAACGCTGACTAGCCAAGGTGGTCAAGTTCACCGCCTGGAAGACTGGGGCCGTCGTCAACTGGCTTACCCAATCAACAAAGTGCACAAAGCTCACTACGTCCTGATGAATGTCGAGTGCGACGTTGAACAACTTAACGAAGTCACTACTGCGTTCCGTTTCAACGACGCTGTTATCCGTCATCTGGTTGTCACCATGGACGAAGCGGTCACTGAGCCGTCGCCTATGATGCAAAAAGATGAAGAAAGAAAATCAGCGTAAGCTGCATTGATTAGTTAGGAGAATCACAATGGCTCGTTTTTTTAGACGTAGAAAATTTTGTCGCTTTACCGCTGAAGGCATCAAGCAAATTGACTATAAAGATGTAAATTTGCTGAAAAACTATGTAACTGAAACAGGAAAAATCGTTCCTAGCCGTATCACAGGTACAAAAGCGCGTTACCAACGCCAACTGTCTACTTGTGTGAAGCGTGCGCGTTTCCTGGCACTGTTGCCTTACTGCGACATGCACAAGTAATTAGTTGATTAAAACACCTTAGTAACGTTAGTTATCTATCATGCTGCGAGGAATTGCAGAGTTTGCCATGCAGGGCAGATGGCAAGCGGGAGTCGCTACAGCGCTTCTGTCAGCAGCAGCCATGATGTTGCCGCCACTGAACTACTTAGCCAGTGGTGTCATTGCCCTGACAACCCTGAGAATGGGACCCCGCGAAGGGGCAAAAGTGGTCACCGCAACGCTGGTGGTCTTTTTGCTTATCGCTGGATTTCTGCTCGGAGAGATGTGGGTAGCCGGTTTGATTCTGCTATCGAGTTGGGTGCCGGTGTTTGTGGCCACACTTACTCTGGGTTACACCCGTTCTCTGGCAGCATCATTGTTAGCGGCCAGTGGTCTTGGCGTGTTAGCAGTGTTATTGATGCATCTGCTGGTGCCGGATTTGGTCAGCTGGTGGCAAGGTTTGATTGAGCCGTTTATGACGCAGCTCAGTCAGCAGCCGGGCTGGCAATTGGATTCGACACAGACAGAACAGCTCAACAGCAGTCTGGCTGTCATGATGACAGGCTTAATCGCCGCCGGTATCAGCTTTAATGCGGTTATCGGTTTGCTCATCGGCAGGGCATGGCAGGCGCAATTGTATAATCCGGGTGCTTTTGGCTCCGAGTTCAGAGCGTTGCGTTTAGGCAGATCAGTGGCGGTGTTCACCGCATTGCTGATTGGCTTAAGCCTGAGCCCGCTAGCAGAGTCGCTGCGTTGGCTGGTGGATTGTCTGCCGGTGATGCTGGTGGTCTTCGGGCTGCAGGGATTGTCGATAGTGCATGCCATTGTCCATAACGGCAAGAAGAGCAAAGGCTGGTTGGTTGCAATGTACATTCTGCTGGTGGTTATGCTGCCGCAGATGCTGATGATGTTGGCAACATTAGGTGTTTTAGATCAGTGGTTTAATTTCCGTAAGCGCTCCGCAGTGGAGTAATACGGGGTTTTGAATAAGCAGTAACACTGCGAACGAGGGTAGAACGATGCAAGTAATTTTGCTAGAGAAAGTTCAAAAGCTTGGTAACCTGGGCGATGAAGTATCTGTGAAATCAGGTTATGGCCGTAATTTCCTGGTACCAAAAGGTAAAGCACTGCCAGCCACCAAGTTAAACAGAGAAAAATTTGAAGCACGCCGTGCTGATCTGGAAGCTGCTGCTGCCAAAGTATTGGCTGAAGCAGAAAGCCGTAAAGCGAAGCTGGTTGCCGCTGGCGATCTGAACATCATGGCTAACGCTGGTGTTGAAGGTAAGCTGTTCGGTTCAATCACTGCAGCGGAAATCGCTGATGCACTGAACGCAGCTGGTGCTGAAGTTGATCGTAACGAAGTTCGTCTGCCAACTGGCCCACTGCGGCACACTGGTGAGTACAACATCGACGTTCAACTGCATGCTGATGTTGTTGTCACTGTAAAAGTTGACGTGACTTCAGAAGCAGAACTGCAAGCACGTGCTGAAGCAGAAGAAGCCAGAAAAGCGCGTGAAGCGGCTCTGGAAGAAGCTGAAGCTATCGCTAAAGCACAAGAAGAAGCCTAAGGCCGATTCACAGGCTAGCGCAGTTTTCACTCTATGTGAGCTGCGCTATGCTTGAACCATTGCGATAAAATCAGCAATGCTTAGAGACCGGGTTCGCCCGGTCTTATTTTCTCTGCTAGACTCACATCTCATTGTGTGTCGTTTATTGTCTCTGTCTGTATAGGTGAGCCTGTGGAAGAAGTCAGTTATCCGGAATCGTTCAGGGATACCGCCACAGAAGCTCTGAAAGTGCCGCCACATTCCGTGGAAGCCGAGCAATCCGTGCTCGGAGGCCTTATGCTCGATAACGCCGCCTGGGAACAGGTTGCAGACGTTCTCGTCGAGCAGGATTTCTACCGCCACGATCACCAGTTAATTTTCCGTGCCATTGCTCAGTTGATGGAGCAGTCACAACCTGTCGACGTCATCACTTTGGCCGAATGGCATGATAAGCGTGGCGAACTGGATCAGGTGGGTGAACTGGCCTATCTGGGCATGCTCGCGAGCAATACGCCGAGCGCCGCTAACATTGCCGCCTATGCTGAAATCGTGCGTGAACGTGCGATTCTGCGACAGCTGATAAAAGTCGGTAACAATATTGCCAATATGGCGTTCAAGCCAGAAGGTATGAGCAAGGAAGACATGCTCGATATCGCCGAGCGCTATGTTTTCGAGATCGCCGAAAAAGGCGCCAAACGCGGTGGCGGCTTTATCCAGGTGAAAGATGTGTTGAGCAAGGTTGTCGACCGTATTGATACCTTGTTTGAAAATGACAGCGCGATCACCGGCCTGCCAACCGGCTTCCTTGATTTTGATGAACAGACCTCAGGTCTGCAGCCTGCCGATTTGATTATCGTTGCTGGGCGTCCGTCGATGGGTAAAACCACATTTGCGATGAATATCGCCGAGAATGGTGCGATTCATAGCAAACAGCCCGTTGCTGTATTCAGTATGGAGATGCCTGCTGATGCCTTGGCGATGCGGATGCTGTCCTCCTTGGGCCGTATTGATCAGCACCGTCTACGTACCGGTAAACTCAATGATGATGATTGGCCGCGTTTAACCTCAGCCATTGCTTTGTTGAATGAAGCGCCGCTTTTCATTGATGATACCCCTGCACTCAGTCCAACAGAGCTGCGTGCCCGCGCACGTCGCCTCAAGCGTGAGCATGGTCTTAGCCTAATCGTGATCGACTACCTGCAGCTTATGCAGGGCAATGCGGGGAAGGCCAGTGAGAATAGGGCTACCGAGATTTCAGAGATATCGCGCTCTTTGAAAGCGTTGGGTAAGGAATTAGAAGTCCCTGTTATTGCGTTGTCTCAGCTTAACCGAAGTCTGGAGCAGCGCCCCAACAAACGTCCTGTAATGTCGGATCTGCGTGAGTCTGGCGCGATTGAACAGGATGCTGACTTGATTGTCTTTATCTATCGTGACGAAGTTTACAACTCCGACTCGCCGGATAAAGGCAAAGCAGAAATCATTATCGGTAAACAGCGTAATGGTCCTATAGGTACTGTAGCGCTGACCTTCCAAGGCAAGTACACCAAATTCGAGAATTTTGCGCCTAACTATTACGACGACCAACTCGGCTATGATAATAACCGAGGCGGTTACGACGGAGAGTAAACTTGGATTTCCCCGTTGCGCGTATCAATCTTGCTGCACTTCGACATAATCTAAACCGCGTTAAAGAATTAGCTCCACAGAGTCGAGTCATGGCGGTTATCAAAGCCGATGCCTACGGCCACGGTGTGCTCAGTGTAGCGACTGCATTAAGAGATAGTGATGCCTTTGCCGTGGCGAGACTCAGTGAAGGTGTGAAACTACGACAGCAGGGTATTAATAAGCCTATCGTGCTGCTGGAAGGTGTTAACAGTGCAGACGAGTTCGCTCTCGCAGCAGAGAATCAGCTGTCACCAGTTATCCACTTGCAGAGCCAAATTGATTTACTGCAGCGTATTTCGCTGCCCAGGCCACTGACATTCAATTGGTTGATGGTCGATACTGGTATGCATCGCTTGGGTATTCGCCCTGAACAGGCTTTAGATGCGTTAGCAGACCTTAATCAATGTAAAAATATTGAAGGTGAGATTGGTCTGATGACACATTTCGCCAACTCCGATTTGATTGGTGATAACCGAAATCAAGCACAGCTAGATGCAATGCTGTCATTAAAACAAGACAGCGGTTTACCACTCTGCTTGGCAAACTCTGCGGCGGTCATGTCGCTACCTGATTCTCATCAGGACTGGGTACGTCCAGGGCTGATGCTCTACGGCATTTCGCCCTTTACTGAGAAGAACGCCGATGAATTCAACCTTCAGCCGGTAATGCAGCTCAGCAGCAAACTGATTGCTGTTTACGACATTCATGCTGGGGAAGAAGTCGGTTACGGTGGTGACTGGGTCGCCGATCAAACGACACGTGTAGGTGTGGTCAGTATTGGCTATGGCGATGGTTACAGCCGACATTTGTCCAATCAGGGCGAAGTCCTGATTCAGGGGCAGCGAGTACCGGTTATAGGCAGGGTATCGATGGACACTATTTGCCTTAATCTGAATGACGCGCAACAGGCCAGCGTTGGCGATGAAGTGATTCTTTGGGGTGAGCAGGGTTTGCCAGTAGAGCAGTTGGCCAGCTTAGCGCAAACTATTCCCTATGAACTGGTAACAGTAATTTGTCCGCGGGTACAGCGAGTAGAGTTGGATGGCTAAAGTAAAACGGATTTATGCCTGCAAGGAGTGTGGTGCACAGACACCACAATGGGCCGGTCGTTGTAGTGACTGCGGTGCATGGAATAGTCTGGAAGAAGAAATACAGAGTTCGACATCATCCGTAGCGCAGGCTACCATCAGCCGCCATAGCAGCTACGCCGGTGAGCAGAAAAAAGAAGTTCAGGCTTTATCAGAGGTAAAGTCAGAACAAGCGGTGCGTTGGACTACTGGTCTACCGGAACTGGATCGGGTGCTGGGCGGCGGCCTGGTCACTGGATCGGTAGTTTTAATCGGCGGTGATCCGGGCATTGGTAAGTCCACCTTGTTGTTGCAGGCTATGGCCACCATGGCCGATAGCAGTGGTATTAAGCCGCTCTATATCAGTGGTGAAGAATCGCTACAGCAGATTCGTCTGCGGGCAGAACGTTTGCAACTGGAACAGGCACCACTTGAGCTTTTGGCCGAGACGCATGCTGAACAGATGATAGTCACTGCCCAGCAGCGTAGGCCGCAGGTGATGGTCATCGACTCGATTCAAACCGTATTTACTGAGCAATTACAGTCTGCGCCTGGTACCGTAGCACAGGTGCGTGAGAGTGCGGCACAACTGGTGCGTTACGCCAAATCCAGTGGCACCACGATGATCTTGGTCGGGCACGTCACCAAACAAGGTGCACTGGCTGGTCCCCGTGTGTTGGAGCATATGGTGGATACCGTGCTCTATTTTGAAGGTGATACCTCGACGCGTTTTCGTATTCTGCGAGCGGTTAAAAATCGTTTCGGTGCAGTCAATGAACTCGGCGTTTTCGGTATGACTGAATTAGGCCTTAAGGAAGTCAGTAACCCGTCAGCTATCTTTTTATCTCGTGGTGAAGAGTCTGTACCCGGCAGCATTGTCACGGTGATTCGTGAGGGCAGTCGGCCGATGCTGGTCGAAGTGCAGGCTTTGGTTGATAGCAGTCCTTTGGGTAACCCGCGCCGGGTGACAGTTGGACTGGAGCAGAATCGTCTGGCTATGTTGCTCGCTATTCTGCATCGTCATGGTGGTATTACCTGTCACGATCAGGATGTGTTTATCAATGTTGTGGGCGGGGTCAAACTCAGTGAAACGGGCGCTGATTTGGCGGTGTTAGCCGCGATTATATCCAGTCTAAGAAACCGGGCATTACCTCGGGACTGGGTGTTATTTGGAGAGGTTGGTCTGACAGGAGAAATTCGACCTGTTCAAGCCGGGGAAGAACGCATCCGTGATGCCAGTAAGCATGGCTTTAGTCATGCGATCGTGCCAGCAGCCAATGCACCGAGGAAACCGCTTAGTGGAATGAAAGTGATTCCCGTACGGCATTTATCGGAAGTGATTGATGCCTTGCGGGAAGCGACCGACTAGCTCTGATCGAGCAGAGTAATGAGTTCGCGGTGCAGCAGGCCCTCATCGCCCAGATTTAACTCCACCAAGCGCTTGAGATGCGTAATGCTGTCCAGATCAATTTCCTGACATTCAAAGCCCAGCAGATGGTCAGTGATATTGGCCACGCTGGCCTGCATTTCAATCACAATCTGGCCTTGCTCCAGTAGCAGGTCGACTCGGCATAATTGATGTAGATCTGCATGCCATTGTCCAGGCTTTTCCACCAGTAAGCCCTTGAGAGAGACATCAATGACTTTGCAGTTGAGGTATTCGTCACCGTCTTCACTGTTAATGTGAGCGAGAGCATCAAACGGAATGCGGCTGAACCGACGTCTTTCCAATGTGACTTCTTCTGACATTTGTCCACTCCCTTCCAGCCTCATTTGATACTATCACTGTTTTGCTGACAGGAGTACATCATGCTGTGGGTCAAGGCCTTTCACCTGATTTCTATCGTGACCTGGTTTTCAGCCATGTTCTACCTGCCACGTTTATTTGTCTATCACGCAATGTGTGAGGATGAGGCAGGTAATGCCCGCTTTAAAGTGATGGAACGTAAACTCTACCGCGGTATTATGACCCCGAGTGCGGTGTTGACCTTGATCTTCGGACTCTGGTTAATGAGCTTCTACTCTTTGCAGCAATTAGCCTCTATGGGCTGGCTACATGCCAAGCTGACGCTGGTGATATTGCTGTTTGCCTATCATGGTATCTGTGGCCGCATGGTAAAGCGCTTTGCGGCGGATCAGAATCAACGCAGTCATCGTTTCTACAGGCTGTTTAATGAATTGCCGGTATTGGTGTTGATCGCCGTGATCATCCTGGCGGTAGTCAAACCATTCTAAAGCGCTTGTCACAGCTATAAAAAAGGCTCCCTCAGGAGCCTTTTTTGTGAGCAGAATCTGTCTTAGTCAGTGTATTCAAAAACCTTCACCACCCGCTGAACACCGGCGGTGTTTTTGACCAAGTACACTGCGCGGTCAGCTTCTGCTCGGCTGAGCATGCCCATCAGATAGACGATGCCACGCTCGGTGACCACCTTGATGAGGAAAGGATCGGTTTTCTCATCAGTAGTCATCTTGGCTTTGACTTTGGAGGTAATCCAGCCGTCACTGCTTCGTGATGGCAAAGCACTCGGCGCGGCAATGGCTAGTTCGTTATGAATCCGGCGAACTTTAGGGATTTTCTTAACCTCTTCCGTCACTTTCTGTTTCAGTGACTCGCTGGGAGTTTCACCGGTCAGTAGAACGATGCCGTTGTAACTGGTGACATTAATGTGACTTTGATCGTAAATCTCTTTGTTATTAAACAAAGCATAAGAGGCTTTGAACTCAATGCCCTGATCATCAATGACAGTACCCGTAGTACGACGGTCATAAGCCACACTGGCACCGGTTGCCGCACCGCCGACAACGGCTGGTGCGCAGCCTTGTAACAGGACAACGGGGACAAGCAGCCAGACAAGATTTTTAAGTTTAAACATACGAACGTTCCTTATTAGGATAGTGATCTATTGTAGCTTGACGCTCTTACTCTGCGTCAGACAAGTTCAAAAGCATTTTGTATCCAGTTCATCTCATAGCCCTGTGTCGCGGGGGAGACGCCGACCACATCAAAGCGGCAACTGTCATGTTTCGTCGGATGTTGCTGCAGGTAGTACGATGCCGCATGAATAAGCCGGGCTTGTTTGCTGTGATTCACGCTCTCAATGGCTGAGCCATAACGTGCGGACTTGCGATATCGTACCTCGACAAAAACCAGTGCCCCGTGATGTTGCATAATCAGGTCAATTTCACCGCCACGACTATGATAATTCCGAGTAATCAGTTTCAGGCCCTGCTGTTGCAAATAGCGACAGACTTCCTGTTCAACCTGTGTGCCTTTGTCCCTGGCAAATAACATGGTTAGTTAGCAGGTTGTAAACTGCCCTGACTAAAGCGACCCCACTGCATTTCACGCTGAACCTGACCCAATTCATTGACCGACAGTTGGCCGGTAGCACCTTGATAGACAAGGGTATTATCAGCACTGAGCTGATTGAGTTCGGGTAACAGACGGTAGGCATCAACACCCATCGCATAAAGGCGGAGCAGGCCACCCATGGCCTGGCTCTTTCCCTGCAAGGCCTGATAGGCAGGATCTTGATTATTGTCACTGGCAAACATCCACGGAATATCGGTGATATATAAATCATTCAGATCGATATCCTGTTGCGGATCGGCATGGCCGGTATAGGCGTGCGAGGTGGCAAATAAGGGCAGCGAGCCACTGCGGTGGAACTTGAATTGAGGGACTAATTGGCGAGCTTTCAGCGGCCGGGCCAGAATAAACACAAAGTCGATATCCTGACGACGTTGAGGTTCGAAGTCGAGGTTCCGACCCACTACGTTTTTCAAAGCACGGTAACGTTGTTCGCTTGCATCCAGCCCCATCAGCGGGATCAATGTGTCGCGGAAATCGTTTTCAGACTCAGAGTAACTGGCCTGTGAAATCACACTGCCGCCCTGTTCACGCCAGGCGTCACGAAATGCTTGTCCAACACGGTCACCCCATTCACCCCGAGGGGTTAATACCACGGCAAATTGATGGCCCTGACGGCGCGCGTGGGCGGCAATTGCCACAGCATCATCTTCTGGTGCCAGACCAAACTGGTACAGGTTCGGGCGACTCATGCGCTCATCGATCCGGTTTAATGCCAGCACTGGTACCGGCAGTTCCGGCAAGACGGCTAAGGCGTCGACAGACGCTTTCTGCAGCGGGCCGATAACAACACTGGCACCTCGGGCCACAGCCTCATCATACTGTTGGCGAACATTGCTGCTGCCTGAAACCACGTCGCTAATAACATCAAGGAAATGAAGTCTGGCCGATGAACCGCTGGCATAGTGGGCGGCAATAATGCCTTGCTTGATCGCTTTGGCGGCGTCAACGAAAGGGCCATCTACCGGTAACAGCACGGCAATATCATTGATTTGTTGTGGTAGCTGCTGGCCAGTACTACTGCTGGTTGTGACAGCCTGCTCATACAAAGCCGGATCGGCCGGATGGTTCGGGTAGCTGCGACGCCAGTCTTCCAGAGCAACCTGTAAGGTTTCCGGTCTGTCCTGATACGCTTTGATGGCATAGGCCAGAGCAAACCAGCCGCTGTTATCTGCCGGTGGATAGCCAGGGTTGTATAAATCAAGTGCCTGAGGCGTCATTTGCATCAATGCTTGCCATAAGGCTTCGCGGTTGCTGCTGATGGCGGCATCGTCTTTGAGCAGGCGCTCAAGTTGCAAATGTGCATTGGCCTTTTCCAGCCAGTTGCTGGTCAGGGTATAGGCATCAGCGCGAAGTTGTAGCCATTCTAGGCGTTGTTCGCTTGACAGCTCAGACTCTGTGAGAGGCGATAATGCGTCCAGAGCCGCCTCACCCTGACTGTTGAATAACGCCACTTCAGCGCCTAATGAGGCAGCATCAAAACGTTTGTCCTGACTGAGAACGCTGTGATCAATTTGTTTTAGTGCCTGTTCGGCCTGTTCTACCCGGCTGGTCTGCCAGAACAGTTCCGCTGCGCGAAGGAGATACAAGGACTGACGTTCACCCTCGTGCTTGGTGGCCAATTGCAGATACTCTTCGGCCGCCTGTTCATACTGGCCTTCAGTTTCGGCCGTGACTGTTTTTATCTGAGTCGGTTGTGAACGGGATAGCGGGCCTTGAACGGGCTGACAGGCCGTTAGAATCAGGGCAATAACGACCGGTAACAGCAACGTGCGAATAGAGGGCATAGCTGGTGTCTGTGTTGTTAACATAGGAAGCATCATCTTACCTGTTCGCGTATATTACGACCATAACTAGAGACAAAGAATTAAGGAAAAAAGGTGACTGTTTCACAACCTGGGCAACTGTTTGTGGTGGCAACCCCGATAGGCAATCTGGCCGATTTTTCGAACCGCGCGATTTCGACCCTGCAGGATGTCGATGTGATTGCTGCCGAGGATACCCGTCACAGCAAACCCTTATTGCAGCATTTCGGTATTCAGACCCCCTTACTGTCTTTGCACGAGCACAATGAGCAGCAGCGCAGTGAACTACTGCTACAACGGCTACAAAGTGGTGAGTCGGTGGCGCTTATCAGTGATGCTGGTACGCCGCTGATTAGTGATCCGGGCTATCGTCTGGTTAGCCTCGTGCGTTCAGCAGGGATTAAGGTGCTACCTATTCCCGGCAGCTGTGCCTTGATTGCTGCCTTGTCGGCATCAGGAATTGCCTCAGATAAATTCCGTTTTGAAGGTTTTCTGCCACCCAAGACAGGTGCACGTCGGCAGCAACTCGATAGTCTGAAACACGAAGAACACAGCCTGATTTTCTACGAAAGCCCCCGTCGTTTGCTTGACACCCTGCAAGACTGTGTCGATGCATTTGGGGCGGAACGTCGTGCCTGTCTGGCACGTGAGCTAACCAAGGTTCACGAAACCATTGAAACACGGCCTTTGGCAGAGCTGCGTGACTGGGTGAGCGCGGATCAAAATCAACAGCGTGGTGAATGCGTGTTGTTGATTGAAGGCGCGGAAACTGCCCAATCCGCAGATGAGCAGGAAATCATGCGTATTCTGGGTTTCTTGCTAGAAGAACTGCCGGTGAAGAAAGCGGCGGCCATTGCCGCAGCGATTACGGGTGGAAAAAAGAACGAAGCCTATCAATTGGCGCTGAAATTACAGCAGAAATAACTCGGCTCAGTTAAAATAGCCGCTTGAGACGACCAGACAATCGCGCCTTTACGGTGAGGAAAGTCCGGGCTCCATAGGGTAAGGTGCCAGGTAACACCTGGGGGGCGAGAGCCTACGGCCAGTGCAACAGAGAGTATACCGCCTGCTTCTTCGGAAGCCGGTAAGGGTGAAAGGGTGCGGTAAGAGCGCACCGCGCTTCTGGTAACAGAAGTGGCATGGTAAACCCCACCTGGAGCAAGACCAAATAG
>JASBUF010000093.1 GCA_030148085.1 Methylophaga sp.
TGTTCCAGTCTTTGCCGGATATCTGGGCGATTGACCAGTTGTTCCCGATTATGCCGATTCACCGTCTCAATGAGGCGCCAGTGCGTGACGGCGTGCTCGCTGATATGACCTGTGACTGTGATGGCAAGATCGATAATTTCATTTCACCGGAAGGCGTGCGTAAAACCCTGCCGCTGCATCCGCTGAAAGAGGGCGAAGAATATTACGTCAGTGTGTTCCTGGTTGGCGCCTACCAGGAAACCCTCGGTGATTTGCACAATCTGTTTGGTGATACCAATGTCGTCAGTGTGCATATTAACGATGACGGCAGCTTCGATTTCCGCCGCGAATTCCACGGCGACAGCATTGCCGATGTACTCAGTTACGTTGAGTATGATCCGAAACTGATTCAGGAGCAGTTCCGTCGCATCGCAGAACAGGCGGTACGTGACGGTAAAATTTCGGTGCCCATGCGCCAGCAGATGTTGCGTGCATTCCGTGAAAGCATGCACGGATACACATTCTTCGAACGTTAGTTTTACAGGTTTAGTCCCTGTCTTTTAGAACTGAAAAGGGAAGGTTCTCACTATGTCAAAAGTCGTGATTATCGGTGCCGGCGGTGTCGGCGGTGTGGTAACGCATAAATGTGCACAACTGCCGGAGGTATTTTCGGAAATCGTGCTGGCCAGCCGTACAGAAGAAAAATGTAAAGCCATTGCTGCACAGTTGGATCGTCCCATCCGCACTGCGCAGGTCGATGCCGATAATGTCGCTGAATTGACTGCGTTATTGGAAAAGGAAAAGCCGGATCTGGTGATCAATGTCGCTTTGCCGTATCAGGATCTGACCATCATGGATGCCTGCCTGGCCGCCGGTGTCGACTATATGGATACCGCCAACTACGAGCCGCTTGATACCGCGAAGTTCGAATACAAATGGCAGTGGGCCTATCAGGAAAAATTCAAAGAAGCCGGTCTGACCGCGTTACTGGGCAGTGGTTTTGATCCCGGTGCCACCAATGTATTCACCACCTGGATTGCCAAACACTACTTTGACGAAATCCATGAGCTGGACATTATTGATGTGAACGGCGGTGACCACGGCTATCCGTTTGCGACCAACTTTAACCCGGAAATCAACATCCGTGAAGTCACGGCGGAATGCCGTCACTGGGAGAATGGCGACTTCGTCGAAACCCCAGCGATGTCGAAAAAAGCCAGCTTCACCTGCCCGGAAGAGGTCGGCACCTACAACATCTATCGTATGTATCACGAAGAACTGGAATCACTGGTCAAGCATTTCCCGACCCTGAAACGTGCGCAGTTCTGGATGAGCTTTGGTGATAACTATCTGAAACATCTGGAAGTATTGGGGAATGTCGGTATGACCGGTATTGAGCCCGTGGAATTCAATGGTCAGCAGATCGTGCCGATTCAGTTCCTGAAAACGCTGCTGCCGGATCCATCCACCTTAGGCCCGCGTACCAAGGGTAAAACCTGTATCGGTTGTGTGGTTAAAGGAGTGAAAGATGGTAAAGAGAAAATCGTTTACGTCTACAACATCAAAGACCATCAGGACTGCTACAAAGAAGTGCAGTCACAGGCGATTTCCTACACCACCGGCGTGCCTGCGATGATCGGGGCCAAGATGATTCTGGAAGGCAAGTGGAAACAGCCGGGCGTGTGGAATATGGAGCAGTTTGATCCGGATCCGTTCATGGAAGACATGAACAAATACGGTCTGCCATGGAATGTGGTGGAACTGGATAGCTTCGATCTGGACGGTTAAGCTCAATGCAGTTCACTGATTTCAGCAAGCTCGATCTGAGCCGTTTGCCATCACCGTGCTTCGTCGTCGATGAAGTCGCGGTGGAACGTAACCTGCGAATTCTGAGTGACGTCGCCGAGGCGAGTGGCGCCAAGATATTGGGTGCGTTGAAAGCTTTTTCGATGTGGTCGTTTGGTGAACTGACCGGCAAATACCTGAGTGGCACCTGTGCCAGTGGTCTGCATGAAGCTAAGCTCGGCCATGAAGAGTACGGCGGTGAAGTGCATGCCTTTGCGGCTGCGTTCAGCCAGGCGGATATTGATGAACTGCTGACCTTTGCCCATCACATCGTGTTTAACTCCTGCAGTCAGTGGCTGCGCTTCCGTGAGCAATGTCTGGCCGCGCAAAAGCTATGTCCTGAACTGCATTTTGGTTTGCGCATCAACCCTGAGCATTCCGAAGGTACGGTGCCGATTTATGATCCGTGCTCGCCGGGTTCACGTTTGGGTATTCCGCTTTCACAACTGGATGAAACAGCGCTGGAGGGAATCAGCGGACTGCATTTCCATACGCTTTGCGAACAGGGCTTTGAGCCTTTGGCGCGCACTGTGGCTGCGGTTGAAACTAAGTTTGGTCACCTGCTGCCACAGATGCAGTGGGTGAACTTTGGTGGTGGTCACCATATCACTGCTGACGGCTATAACATTAACGGGCTGGTGGATTTGGTCCGTGAGTTTAAGCAACGTCACAATGTTGAGGTCTACCTCGAGCCTGGCGAAGCAATGGCGATTGGCACCGGTATTTTGAGTTGTGAAGTGCTGGATATCGGCTGGAATACGCTCAATCAGGCGATTCTCGATACCTCTGCGACTTGCCATATGCCAGATACGCTGGAAATGCCGTATCGGCCTGATATTACTGGTGCTGGTGAGCCGGGCGAATTAGCCCATACCTACCGTCTGGGCGGGTTGACCTGTCTGGCCGGTGACGTCATTGGTGATTACAGCTTTGCTGAGCCCTTGGAAGTCGGTCAACGACTGATTTTTGAAGATATGAGTCACTACACCATGGTCAAAACCACTACCTTTAACGGTACCAAGCTGCCGTCAATTGCGATCTGGAACTCGCAAACTGATGCGCTGCGTATGGTCAAAGAGTTTGGCTATGATGACTTTAAACACAGGTTGTCCTGATATGAACATGAACGATTACCCGATTTTCTTAGGCTCTGAAATTGATCAGCCTGCACCTGACAAGGCGATGTTTCATGTGCTACCAGTACCGTTTGAAAAAACGGTGTCCTACGGCGGTGGCACAGGCCTTGGCCCATCTTCAATTCTGAAAGCCTCGTGGCAACTCGAAGAGTGGGATGGCTACAGCAAGCCTTGCGATGCTGGCATTTATACCTGTGAGCCTGTGGATTGTGCCGTGGATGCGGAGCAGGTGATTAATAATATCGCTGAAGCCACAGCCAATATTGTCCGTCAGGGTGGTATGCCGGTGGTGCTCGGCGGTGAGCATACGGTGACCTATGGTGTTATCAAAGGTCTGAAACAGGCGGGTATTGAGGACTTTGGCATTGTGCAGATCGATGCGCATGCGGATCTGCGTCATGCCTATGAAGGTGACTTGCTCAGCCATGCGTCTGTCATGAAACGGGCAGTGGATATGGGGATTCCTCTCTATCAGCTTGGCATTCGCGCTTTTTGTGAAGAAGAGAAGGGTTACCGTGAGGAGTTCGGCGTTTATTATCAGGACGCGGATGAACTGGTGCAGAACAATATCCAGAGCATTACCTTACCGGATGATTTTCCGCAGAAAGTCTTTTTCACGCTGGATATCGATGGTATGGATCCTTCCGTGTTTCCATCAACCGGTACTCCAGTGCCGGGTGGTCTGAGCTGGTATCAAACGCTGAACCTGTTTGAGTCTGTCGCCAAACAACGTGAAATCATCGGTTTTGATGTGATGGAGTTTGCGCCAATCGAAGGTTTTCATGCCTATGATTTTGCGGCCTCCATGCTGACTTACAAACTGATGGGTATCGTACAGCGGCAACTGGGCAAGTAGGGCTGAACCCTATTTGCTGCTGTTTGGCTCGATAGCAGCGCTAGTAAATCTGTAATTTTTACTTTCCATTGAAGGTTTTACGGGCTAAAATTCGCCGTTTTTTCTGTCTGGAATTTTTGCCATGAACCAAGCGACTGTAAAACTGCTGCAAGACTACTACGATGCATTCAACCGTCAGGATATGGATGCGTTTCTGGCTATGCTGACTGATGACGTTATCCATGACGTTAATCAAGGTGGCCGTGAAGTGGGTAAAGAAGCGTTCAGCAAATTCATGGATCGCATGAATGCTCACTACAAAGAGCAAATCGTTGATATCTCTATCACTGCTAATGACGAAGGCGATCGCGCTGCGGTTGAATTCACCGTTCTGGGTGAATACCTGTCTACTGACGAAGGTCTGCCAGAAGCAGCGGGTCAAAAATACAACCTGCCAGCAGGCGCATTCTTCGTGATTCGTGACGGCAAAGTTGCCCGTATCACCAACTACTACAACCTGGAAGACTGGATCGCTCAAGTCGCAGGTTAATCGCTGGGCTGTTTTCGCTACTAGCGGAAAAATGTTCACAGCTTAAAACTGATATTTGGAACAAAGATGTTGAGATTGGAACGACTATCAGGCGAAAAACTGAACCAATACATTCCGGAGCTCGCAAGGCTCCGGATTCAGGTTTTTCGCGATTGGCCATACCTTTACGATGGTGATCTGGCCTACGAAGAAAAATACCTCAGAACCTATATCGAAGCGCCCAACAGTGTCATTGTGCTGGCCTTTGATGGTGACAAGGTCGTCGGTGCATCTACCGGTATTCCACTCAAGCATGAAACTGACGAAGTCAAAGCCCCGTTCATTGCGGCAGGCTATGACGTCGATAAAATCTTTTACTGTGGTGAGTCGGTATTGATATCTGATTACCGCGGTCAAGGTGCTGGTGTCGCCTTCTTTGATCACCGTGAAGCCCACGCTCAGGAAATCGGCGGTTTCAGCTTTAGTTGCTTCTGTGGCGTACAACGACCAGAAGACCATCCCCGTCGTCCTGCAGACTATGTGCCGCTGGATAATTTCTGGCGTAAGCGTGGTTATGAAAAGCATGAAGATCTCAACACCACGTTTACTTGGAAAGAACTGGACGAAGAGATTGAGTCGCCCAAGCCCATGACATTCTGGATGAAGAGAATTTAATGAGTAGAGTAAAAGCAGCCGTCGCTCAGTACGACATTGGTTTTTTCAGTCACTGGACCGAGTTTGAAACCAAGCTGACTCACTGGGTTAAGCAAGCCGCAGCCCATGATGCGAAGCTTTTGGTATTCCCTGAATACGGCAGTATGGAACTGGCGTCGTTGTTTGGTGAAGCCGTCTACAAAGATCTGGATAAACAACTGCATGCCATGCAGGATGTCTACGCGGACTACGAAGCCTTGTATGCTCAGTTAGCCCGTCAGTTTGATGTGATGATTCTGGCGAGTACGTTTCCTGTGCTGCAGGCTGATGGTACGTTCCGCAACCGCGCTAACTTGTATGGTGTTGATGGCCTGATTGGCTATCAGGACAAGCTGATCATGACTCGTTTTGAGAATGAGCAGTGGTTAATCCATGCAGGCAAAGACATCAGAGTTATTGATACCGATATTGGCCGTTTGGGCATCAATATCTGCTACGACACTGAGTTTCCACTGATTGCCCATCAGCAGGTCGCGGCGGGTGCGGATGTCATTCTGGCCCCAAGCTGTACTGATACTCAAGCCGGTTTCTACCGTGTTCGTATCGGTTGTCAGGCGCGTGCTCTGGAAAACCAGTGTTATGTGTTGCAATCGCCGACCTTTGGTAATGCGGAGTGGTCGGAAGCGGTCGACTTTAATACCGGTCGTGCCAGTATTTATACCCCTGTCGATTATGGCTTCCCGGATAACGGCATCCTTGCCGAGGGTAGTGCCGAGACGGCGCAATGGGTCTATGCCGATTTGGATCTGACGGAAATTGCCCGCGTGCGTCAGGAAGGGCAGGTATTTAATTATCGTGACTGGCCCTTGCAAAACGACTTGCGAGCCCCCAAGTAAAAATTAAGAGCCGAAAATGCCTTCCTTGAAGGCATTTTTTTTGTCCGCTGCAATAGCCATTACACTTGTGTGGATGAAGCCGTTGTTGCCAGCCGTTAAACTAGTCCGAATACAAAATTACAGTGCACGCACTGAAGCAGACAGGAGCGAGGAATGTTAGATAAGTCTCAGGTTCAGGAAGTGGTTAATGCTTTCGTGGACCCATCTACCGAGATGCCACTTGGCGACACCAAACCGGTCATCAAAGTCGAACAGATTGGCGACCAACAACAAATTACCGTGACTTTAGGCTATCCGATTAAAGGTTATGCCGCGGAATTGGAGTCACAACTGAGTGATGCCTTAAATCAAGCAGGTGCCAGTAATTTCGCGGTTAGCGTCAGCAGTAAAATCATCAAACATAAAGTCCAGCAGGGCGTACCCGCGCTGGAAAATGTGAAAAATATTATCGCGGTGGCTTCAGGCAAGGGCGGTGTCGGTAAGTCGACTACCTCCGTTAACCTGGCTTTGGCATTGGCTGCAGAAGGGGCGCGTGTAGGCGTTCTGGACGCCGATATTTATGGTCCAAGCCAACCTCGTATGCTGGGCAGCAATAAGCGTCCCGAATCGGTTGATGGTAAGTCGATTGAGCCGATTGAAAGCTTTGGCGTACAGAGCATGTCCATCGGCTTTTTGATTGATGAAGAAGAGCCAATGATCTGGCGTGGCCCGATGGTGACTCAAGCCCTGCAACAAATGCTCGGTGATACCAATTGGAAAGAGCTGGATTACCTCGTTATTGACTTACCACCGGGCACGGGTGATATCCAGCTGACGCTTTCCCAGAAAGTGCCGGTCAGTGGTGCTGTGATTGTGACTACGCCGCAGGATATTTCACTGCTTGATGCGCGCAAAGCCTACAAGATGTTCGAGAAGGTCAAAGTGCCTGTCTTGGGTGTGGTAGAAAACATGAGTACGCACATCTGCAGTCAGTGTGGTCATGAAGAGCATATCTTTGGCACTGGTGGCGGTCAGCGTATGGCTGATGAATACAGCATCAACATGCTGGGTAGCCTGCCGCTCAGTATTCGTATCCGTGAAGATGCCGATGGTGGTCAACCAAGCGTGGTGACTGATCCGGAAGGCGAGATTGCTATGGCGTATCGTAAGATTGCCCGTCGCGTCGCCGCCAAACTGGCGATGCAGGGTAAAGACTACGCAAGTGCTTTCCCGAATATCGTCATCAAGAACGACTGATTTACCTGACAGTTAAATCAGGTATGATGAGGCATTTGTTTTAAGGCTAAGCGGCTCAACTATGATCAAATCGGACAGATGGATTCGCCGGATGGCGGAACAGGGCATGATTTCACCCTTCGAACCGGGGCAAGTACGTTACCAGGACGATAACCGAATCATCTCCTACGGCACATCCAGCTATGGCTACGATGTACGCTGTTCCAATGAGTTCAAGATATTCACCAATATCAACTCGGCGATTGTTGATCCGAAAAACTTCGATGAAAGCAGCTTTGTTGATGTCGAGTCTGATGTCTGCATCATTCCACCAAACTCGTTTGCCCTGGCACGTACGGTCGAGACATTCAAAATTCCACGTAATGTCCTGACCGTCTGCCTGGGTAAATCGACTTACGCCCGCTGCGGCATTATCGTTAACGTCACCCCGTTAGAGCCGGAGTGGGAGGGCCAAGTCACATTGGAGTTTTCCAATACCACGCCGTTGCCTGCCAAAATCTATGCGAACGAAGGTGTCGCGCAGATGCTGTTCTTTGAGTCTGACGAAGTCTGTGAGACTTCTTACGCTGACCGTGGTGGTAAGTACCAAGGTCAAGCTGGCGTCACGCTACCACGTTCCTGATAGCGGGAATGGCAGGTATTAACCACATCAAACGCCTTTCGCAACTGCTGTTGACCAGTGCTGCACTGGTTGCCTGCACCAGTGAACAACCACCACTTAATGAATGGCAGCATAGCCACTTGGGCAGTTATGCCGCGGCGTTTTCGCCAGATAAACGCTATGTATTGGTTGGTGATACCGATATGCCTGCCAAACTCTGGGATATCGAAGCTGGGAAGATTCAATACAGCTGGCAGAACCTGCCGAACGAAGCGGGCACGACGACTGATGTAGCCTTTTCCGGCGATGGCAGCGTAGCCGCGACCTGCGAGTCCAACACTGTTGTCTTGTGGAATGTCGCGGATGGCAAACCGATCACTCGTTTGCAATTCCCTGTCACCATTAAAGATGTGGCGGTGGCCGATCGCGGTGAATATGTCTTGCTAGCTTTGCAAGATCGCACGGCGGTGTATTTTGACGTTATCGCCAATCGTGTGATGCAGATATTTGAGCATGATGGCAGCCCGGTTAATTCACCGATCAAGCAATTAATTAACTCTGTCGCGATCTCACCGGATGGCTCTAAAGCGCTGACCGGTGGTGATGATCAAACGGCACGTTTATGGGACCTTTCGAGCGGACAGCAACTCCAGCAGTGGAAACACGGTAGCGTCGTCAGTCTGGTTTCCTTTAACCCGCAGGGTGATTATGTGTTCACCAGTGCTGGTAATGATCAAACACGACTTTGGGCATTACCGAGTGCTAAGCAGATTGCAGTCCTAAATACCTCACCGATTGATGTCGATACCATGTGGGGCGACCTTCCTGTATTCAAAACCACAACCACGGCTGTAGGGTATTCTGCGGATAACCGCTATATCGTGACTGGGCATCCTAATCAGGAAATCTGTACTTGGCGTGCAAAAGACGGCGAAAACCTCGACTGCTGGCAGTCACCACGTCGTGAATCACTCAAGCCCGGAGTGGTGTTACAGGCGGTGACCTTTAGCGCAGACGGCAAAATGATTTACTCTGAATCAGGCAATGGACTGGCACAAAAGTGGCCGTTCAATCATGACTGATTCACTATTAAAACTGGTCTTTTTCGTACCTGAGTCACATAAAGAATCTGTCAAGCAGGCTATTTTTGACGCAGGTGCCGGACGTTATGATGGCTATGATTGCTGCAGTTGGGAAACCATAGGCACTGGGCAGTTCCGGCCTTTAGCTGGCAGTGATCCGTTTATCGGCAAACAGGGTGAAATCGAACGCGTTGATGAGTACCGGGTCGAGACCGTCTGTCTCGAGTCATGCATCAAAACAGTCCTGAGCGCCTTGATTGAAGCTCACCCCTACGAAACCCCTGCGTATGAAGTCTGGTCTGTAAAGACATTAGACGATTTTTGATTGAGAACCTGAATTATGGATACTTCCGCTACTGAAATGACGCCACAGGTCACCTTGCTGGCCAATTACCAGAAACCAGCTTATCTGGTGGATGAGGTGCTACTGCAGTTTGACTTGGATAGTGCCTTGACCCGTGTTGTCAGCACATTGAAGCTGCGCAAGAATCCAGAAGGCCCCGCTGGTGACTGCATACTCGATGGTGAAGAGCAGGAACTCATTGCCGTCAAAATGAACGGTACGACTTTGTCGCCAAGCCAGTATCAGCGCAGTGAAACACAACTACTGATTCCGAACACACCTGATCAGTTTGAGCTTGAAATCACCACCGAGATTAAGCCGGATCAGAACACGGCGCTGGAAGGTCTGTATCACTCAGGCCGTATTCTCTGCACACAGTGTGAAGCGGAAGGCTTCCGTCGCATTACCTACTACCCGGATCGCCCGGATGTGATGTCTGTGTTCACAGTGACAATTGTTGCCAATGCTAAGAAGTGGCCGGTGATGCTGTCAAACGGCAACCTAGAAGATCAGGGCAAGTTTGATGATGGCCGTCATTGGGTACGTTGGCATGACCCGCATCCGAAACCGAGCTATTTATTTGCCTTAGTCGCCGGTGACCTGTATTGCCAGCAGGACAGCTTCACCACGATGAATGGTCGCGAGGTGGCGCTGCGTATTTATGTTGATCCTGAAAATCAGCATAAATGTGATCACGCGCTGACCTCATTAAAGCAATCGATGAAGTGGGACGAAGACACTTACGGCCGTGAATACGATCTGGATGTGTTTATGATTGTCGCCGTCAACGACTTCAATATGGGCGCGATGGAGAACAAGGGGCTGAATATTTTCAATGCTGCCTGTGTTCTGGCTAGCCCAGAAACTGCAACCGATCATGACTTCTACACGATTCAGAGCATTGTCGGGCATGAGTATTTTCATAACTGGTCGGGTAACCGTGTCACCTGTCGTGACTGGTTCCAGTTGAGCCTTAAAGAAGGCTTTACCGTGATGCGTGATCAGAGTTTCAGTGCTGATCTGAACTCCGAAGCCGTTCAACGTATTGATGATGTCGACAAGCTGCGCAGCATGCAGTTTGCCGAAGATGCCGGGCCGATGGCGCATCCGGTACGTCCCGACTCCTACATTGAAATTAGTAACTTCTACACCGTCACCATTTATGAAAAGGGTGCAGAAGTCGTTCGCATGATTAAAACCCTGGTTGGTGATGAAGGTTTCCGTAAAGGCACAGACCTCTACTTCGAACGCCATGATGGTCAGGCGGTGACCACCGATGACTTTGTTAAAGCCATTGAAGATGCTAACCAGATCGACTTAAGCCAGTTCCGCCGCTGGTATCAACAGGCGGGTACGCCGGAATTGACCGTCGAAACCGAATACGATGCAATTGAAGAACGGCTGACGATGACGGTGACGCAAAGCTGCCCAGCCACACCGGGGCAGACTGAAAAGCTGCCTTTTCATATTCCGCTGGCTGTAGGGCTGCTTGATAAGGATGGTGACAGTTTGCCTCTGCAACTGGCTGGAGAAAAGACTCCATACCCTGACGAAACACGAGTATTGTCAGTCACTGAGGCTAGCCAGACGTTTGTGTTTATTAATGTCGGCAGTCAACCGGTGGCTTCAGTACTTCGTGGCTTCTCAGCGCCTGTGAAGCTTAAGCAGAATCTGACCAATCATCAGTTGGCGTTTCTGATGGCGCATGATAAAGACAGCTTTAATCGCTGGGATGCCGGGCAGACCCTGCTTATCAATATCCTGTTGTCCTTGGTTGAGGATATCCAGCAGCAGAAATCATTGAGTTTATCGCCGCTTTTAATCAGTCAGTTTGAGCGTGTATTGAGTGATACCAAGCTGGATCCAGCCCTCATTGCCAAGATGCTCACTCTGCCGACAGAAAATTACTTAGCAGCACAGATGGACGTGCCGGATGTAGATGCCATCCATCAGGCAAGAGAATTTGTCAAAGTACAACTGGCTATCGCGCTAAAACCACAGTTTGAAGCGGTTTATCAGGCGTTTTCTGCGCCAGTACCGTATGCGTTTTCGGCAGAAGATATGGCCAGACGCAGTCTGAAAAACCTGAGCCTGTCCTATCTGATTGCTACCGGCGATCCGATGCAACTGCAACGCTGCCTGAAACAGATGAAGCAGGCCGACAATATGACCGACCTGTTGTCTGGTCTGAAACTGATGTCAGATCTGCGTGGGCCAGAGGGAGAACATGCCCTGCGTGCCTTCTATGAACAGTGGAAACACGACAAGCAGGTGGTCGACAAGTGGCTGGCCGTTCAGGCTGGTTCCAAACTGCCGGATACCTTGCTGAGGGTGAAAGGGCTGATGAAACACGAAGCCTTCAGCATGAAAAACCCGAACAATGTGCGGGCGCTGATTGGCATGTTCTGTCGCAATAACCCAGTGAACTTCCATGCCAAAGATGGTAGCGGCTATGCTTTCCTCGCTGATCAAATCCTGGTGTTGGATAAGCTGAACCCGCAGGTCGCAGCACGTATGCTCGGTGCCTTGAACTCATGGCGTCGTTACGATGCCGATCGTCAGGCGTTGATGAAACAGGCATTGGAACGCATTGCAGCAGAAAAAACCTTGTCTGCCGATGTCTATGAAATCGTCACCAAGTATCTGGCTGACTAATGTATCAGTTACACCGTCAGTTAAAGCAAGACACGCACATTATCGGCCAGTACGAGCTGTGCGATGTGCTGCTGATGAACGATGCCCGCTACCCCTGGGTCATTTTGGTTCCCCGCGTCGCTAACACGCGTGAATTGCACGAGTTGAGTGATGAGGAGCAGCAGCGCCTGATGCTGGAGTCCAGCTTTACGGCAAAAGCGATGGTGCAACTGTTTTCTGCATACAAGATGAATGTGGCGGCACTGGGTAATGTGGTGGAGCAATTACATCTTCACCATGTGGCGCGCTTTCCCACTGATGCGACCTGGCCGAAACCGATTTGGGGCGTAGGGAATGCGGAGCCATACTCTGAGGTGGCTGCTAATGTGATGTTGTCACAACTGCGGCGTGTGCTGGATGATTTTTTGCTCCAGCAATGAAGGAATTACGCTTCCGCCTCGAGCTACCGCGTGATGAGGCGCTTCGATATTATCAGGGTCAAGCCAGTACGGTGATCGCTCGGGCGAGTAATGGGCAAACTATCAGTTTCCCTGCCCAACATATACGCCCGTTTATTAATGCGGCGGGTGTCAGAGGCGTATTCCGAATCCGTTTTGACGACAATAACAAGTTGATTGCACTCGACAGAGTGGGTGATTAATCAGCCTTTGTCAGGCTTATGCAGAATCAGTTGCGTACCAGACAGCAAGTCATGCCAGCTGAGTTGGTCCTTGCTTAGCCACTGCCAGATAAAGCCGAGACCAAAACTGAGCAGAGACAATATCGCGACGCAAAAACGGATTGTGGCCTGTTTCCAGGTCACCTGAACCTGAGTTTGACCGACTAGGTAGACCTTCCATGCGCGCATGCCCAATGTCTGTCCACCATGGGTCCAAAACCAGCCATAGAAAAACAGGCTGACCATCAGCAGGTAAAGCAGAAAAAACGGGTTGCCCGGCTCAATCGCTTCGCCACGATTCAGTGCCACCGGTACGACGGCGGCAAGCAATAATGCTGATGCCAGCAGCAGAATGTCATAAAGCATGACCATCAGTTGGCGCAAAGGGCCGGGGCGGGTATTGGTATCCGTCATGTAAAACCTGAATCAAAAGCAATTTATTTGGGCGTTAAACCCCACATAAAGTATCATTATCGCTTTCAATTATCATGATTTTGGGATCCGCATGCTGCAATTGATCGGCCGTCCGGCTTTTTCTGCTTTCCGTCTGGAGAAATTACTCAACACAGTTCAAGCTGAGGTCGCTAGTGTTACTGCGATCAGAACTGAATACCGTTACTTTGTTGAGATTGAAGGCGAATGCATTCTGCCAGCAAAAGAACAGGCACTGGTTGAGACTCTCTTGGAAGCTCAGATCGGTGATACAGAAGCAGAAGCTGATGAAACATTTTTCCTGGTCACACCGCGTCCGGGTACGATTTCACCATGGTCAAGTAAAGCCACGGATATTGCGACCAACAGCGGTGCTCAGGATATTGAACGCATCGAACGTGGTGTCGCCTTTTTCGTAAAAAGCACATCGCCCTTGAGCAGCGAGCAATCGCGCCTGATTAGCCAGCAACTGCATGACCGTATGATCGAATCTGTGTTTGAGTCAGTTGATGATGCTGATCGCTTATTTATGCATGGGGCATCACGCCCGCTGGTCAGTATTGATATCCTCAATGGCGGCCGCGAAGCGTTGGTTGCCGCTAATAACAGCATGGGTTTGGCGCTCGCAGAAGACGAAGTCGACTATCTGTTCGATAACTTCACCATGCTGAATCGCAACCCGAATGACATCGAACTGATGATGTTTGCGCAGGCTAACTCGGAGCACTGCCGCCATAAGATTTTCCGTGCTGATTGGGTGATTGACGGTACTACCCAGCCACACACTTTGTTCAATATGATTCGTAACACCCATGACAAGAACCCGGAAGGCGTGGTCGTGGCGTACTCTGACAACTCATCAGTGATTGAAGGCCCTCGCAGCCACCGCTTCCAGGTCGATATGGCCAATGGTCAGTATCACTACGAAGGTGAAGTGCAACACATCATCATGAAGGTGGAAACCCATAACCACCCGACCGCGATTTCGCCATTCCCGGGTGCAGCAACTGGTGCCGGTGGTGAAATTCGTGATGAAGGTGCAACCGGCCGTGGTTCGAAACCAAAGGCCGGTCTGACAGGTTTCACCGTTTCTAACCTGGAAATTCCTGGTTTTGAACAGCCATGGGAAATGCCTTATGGCAAACCCGCACGTATGGCTTCTGCTCGTGACATTATGATCGAAGGCCCACTGGGCGGTGCGGCATTTAATAACGAATTCGGTCGTCCGAACCTGTGTGGTTATTTCCGTACCTATGAAATGCAGGTGACTTCGAACGAAGGTTTTGAAGTGCGTGGTTACCACAAGCCGATCATGGTCGCCGGTGGTATGGGCTCGATTCGTCCACAACACGTGAAGAAGGGCATCATGGACCCAGGCATGCAACTCGTTGTGCTGGGTGGCCCTGCAATGCTGATCGGTTTGGGCGGTGGCGCAGCTTCGTCTGTGGCTTCCGGTACCAGTGATGAAGGTCTGGACTTCGCCTCAGTACAACGTGGCAACCCTGAAATGGAACGTCGCTGTCAGGAAGTGATTGATCGTTGTGTGGCGTTGAATGATCTAAACCCAATTATTGCTATCCATGACGTCGGTGCCGGTGGTCTGTCAAATGCCTTCCCAGAACTGGTAGACGACAGCGGCCGTGGCGGTCGTTTTGAACTACGTCTGGTGCCGAACGACGAGTCCAGCATGTCACCGATGGAAATCTGGTGTAATGAATCGCAGGAACGTTATGTTTTGGGTATTCACCCGGATCGTGTAGATGAATTCCAAGCGATTTGTGAGCGTGAGCGCTGCCCGTGGGCCATTGTTGGTGAAACTACCGAAGAAGAACATCTGCTGCTGGGTGATGCTGATAACGAAACCTTGCCTATTGATATGCCGCTGTCTTTGCTATTGGGCAAACCGCCCAAGATGCTGCGTGATGTGCAACATGTTGAGAAGCGTTATCCGGAACTCGACTTCAGCGGTATTCAAGCGGAGCATGCTTTAGAGCGTGTACTCAAGCTACCTACCGTCGCCAGCAAGAATTTCCTGATTACTATCGGTGACCGTAGCGTTACCGGTCTGGTTGCCCGTGACCAGATGGTCGGCCCTTGGCAGGTTCCAGTTGCTGACTGTGCGGTAACCTTGGCTGACCACCATGACTTGCAAGGTGAAGCCATGGCAATGGGTGAGCGTACCCCATTGGCATTGATCAATGGCCCGGCATCAGGTCGTATTGCAGTCGGTGAAGCGATTACGAATATTGCTGCCGCCAAGATCGACAAACTGGGTGATATCAAACTGTCAGCAAACTGGATGGCAGCATGTGGTCATCCGGGTGAAGACGCGCTGCTGTATGACACGGTCAAAGCAGTCGGTATGGAACTGTGTCCTGAGCTGGAAATTGCGATACCGGTTGGTAAAGATTCGCTGTCGATGAAGACTGTCTGGGATGAAAATGGTGAAACTAAAGCAGTTACCTCACCGCTGTCTCTGATTATTAGTGCTTTTGCACCAGTGACTGATGCGGCGAAAACCAGCACACCACAATTGCGTACCGATTTAGGCGACACCGACCTTATCTACATTGACTTAGGCCGTGGTCAAAACCGTCTGGGCGCATCAGCACTGGCTCAAGTGTTCAAACAAGTGGGTACCAATGCACCGGATCTGGAGCAGGCTACAGACCTGAGAAACTTCTTCAATGCGATTCAGCAGTTGAAACAGGATGATCAAATTCTGGCTTACCATGACCGTGGTGATGGTGGTCTGGTTGTGACTCTGGCTGAAATGGCCTTTGCCGGCCACTGTGGTCTGGATATCAGCCTAAATGGTCTGGGTGACACCCTGCCGTTATTGTTTAACGAAGAACTGGGTGCCGTAATTCAGGTTCGTCGCAGTGATTCAGACAACGTGATGGCAACACTGGCTTCGCATGGTCTGGAAGCGATGTCACACATCATCGGTTCTATCAGCGATGACCAACATATTCGTATTTCAGTAGACGGTGAGAAGGTCATTGATCAATCCCGCGTCACACTGCAACGCTTCTGGTCGGAAACCAGCTATCAGATGCAGGCGATGCGTGATAATCCGGAATGCGCGAAGCAGGAGTTTGACAGCCTGCTGGATGACAACGATCCCGGTCTGTTTGCCAAACTGAGCTTTGATGCGGCTGAAAATATTGCAGCGCCACTGATTGTCAGTGGCCAGCGTCCGAAAGTCGCAATTCTGCGTGAGCAGGGCGTTAATGGTCAGGTAGAAATGGCGGCGTCATTTGACCACGCTGGTTTCTGTGCCATCGACGTACATATGAGTGACATTCTGGAAGGCCGTGTTCAACTGTCTGACTTTGTCGGTCTGGTAGCTTGTGGCGGCTTCTCTTACGGTGACGTCTTAGGCGCCGGTCGTGGCTGGGCCAGCACGATTCTGCATAATGACCGTGCCCGTCAGCAATTTGCCGACTTCTTCCAACGTCATGATACCTTTGCTCTGGGTGTATGTAACGGTTGTCAGATGCTGTCACAGTTGAAAGAACTGATTCCGGGCAGCGATCACTGGCCGCGATTCTCACGTAACCTGTCCGAGCAGTTTGAAGCACGTTTCTCATTGGTTGAAATCGTCGACTCACCGTCAGTCCTACTGAAAGGCATGGCAGGTTCGGTGATGCCAATTGCTGTCGCGCATGGTGAAGGCCGTGTGGATTACAGCGAGACCGGCACTGAAGCTGAAGCGATTGTTGCCATGCGTTATGTCGATCACTACGGCAAAGCGACTGAGACCTACCCATTAAACCCGAATGGCTCAAAAGGTGGTGTAACGGCCCTTACTACAGAAGATGGTCGTGTCACTATTATGATGCCTCACCCTGAGCGTGTCACTCGTGCCGTGCAGCATTCATGGCATCCGGATAACTGGGGCAAGGAAGGGCCTTGGGCTCGCCTGTTCCAGAATGCCAGACGCTGGGTAGGTTAATTCGAATGATGCCTCGCAGACCTGTCCTGCGGGGCAGGTTGTTTTTGCTTATATTGCTGGTGATGTGCAGCCTGACTGCCGTCACCAGTGTAAAAGCAGCCTCTCCTTCGTTCGAGCTAGCCGAGCTTGACTGGGAATATCAGTGGGGTGATCTGCCGTTTACTGACTCCAAGCCCGATCTTAGTGCAGTCGCTACCCAATGGCAGCCGATCGCCTTTCCAGCCAACCCGCCCAATAGGGGCGATCAGCACCATGTCTGGTTTAAAACCATCCTGCCTGAGCTGGAATTATCTGAGCCGGTCATTTTCATTACCAGCATTGATCTTAATGTCGAGGTCTATCTCGACGACCAGCTAATCTACGATTTCGGCGAACTCAATCAGGAAAGCAAAAAATCATTCAAAGGCTGGCCTTGGCATCAGATTGCCCTGCCTGAAAACTTTGCCGATAAACCGCTTTATTTCCGCATTTATTCCAGTTACAAAGATATTGGTTTTTGGGGTGAAGCCAGGCTGATGGAACGTTCCGACATGCTGCTTCATGTTATCAGTAGTGGCTTGCATGAACTTATCGTCGCAGCGTTTTCTCTACTAGTCGCCTTTGTAACGCTGGTATTTGCCTTGTTTAGAGGCACTAAAAAAGAATTTTTCTATCTCGGCTTATTTTCTCTGGCAACCGCCGGTGTACTCGTTGGTGAAAACTTGGCGATTCAGTTGGTCTTTCCGTGGCCTTTACTGAAAACCTATCTTGCTGCGGTCAGTTATTTTTCCATGCCGATATTTATCGCCATGTTGCTCTATTACTGGCTTAACGGGGCCTCAGGCAGCCGCTTACTGAAATTTGTGGCGCAGTTTCACCTTGCTTATCTGGCGCTGGCGGTGTTGCTCTCATTAAGCGGCGTTATCAACCTCGCCATTTTTTTCCCGATATTTGATGCGTTGTTCGTTATTTCACTGCTGATTATGATGCAGGTGGTGCTGCGAATATCTGGGCAGGTCAATCTTTCACAGCAGTTGGTGCTTGGGGCCTTCGCGGTCTATGCCATTTTCCTGCTGGCGGATATGCTGGTAGCGCACGGTTTTCTGCCATGGGTCAATTTCCCCGTTGTGATTGGCGGCTTGGTGTTTGCGTTAGTGCTGGTTGTGATTTCACTATACAGTTATGTTCAAACCAACCTGGCGGTAGATCAGTTGAATCAGCAACTTGAGCATCGGGTGATGGAGCGCACGGCAGAGTTGCATGCCTATGCCGACGCTGAACAGCAGCGTCGTAAGGAGTTGGAGAGGGAAAATCACTTCATCGCTGGACTGGAAAAACTGAATGGCGAACTACAAGCCTGTCAGTATCTCAATGAAGCAAGAGAATTGATGCTGCAACGGCTTGGCGATGTATTCAAGCCTACCCAGGTTCAGATCAGCTTTGATGACAATGCCCGCAACGCTCAGCCTGATGAGCAGATCCTCATACATGAACTGGAAGGGGGCAGTCATGTACTGGCATCACTGACTCTGAAAGACAGTGATGAGGCACAAGCGACATTGCAGCAGGAAGACTTTATTCATAGAACCTGTCGAAGACTGGGAGTGACGCTTGGCAATATCAAGCTGCGCGAAGATTTACAGCGTTATTCTTTTGAAGACTCGCTTACGGGCTTACACAACAGACGTTTCTTTGATGATGCACTGATGCGTGATATACAGCTTGCCAAACGCAACCAATCACCGTTGTCACTGTTGATCTGTGATATCGATCATTTCAAACGCTTTAACGATGAGTTTGGCCACGATGCTGGCGATGCTGCGTTACAAGCGGTCGCGGATACGCTCCAGCACTATTTTCGTGGTAGTGACATCCCTTGTCGCTATGGCGGGGAGGAGTTTGTGGTCTTGATGCGTGATGCGTCACTGGACGATGCTATAGCCAAAGCCGAGCGGCTGCGTGAGGCAGTGCAGGCGCTCGATATCAGTTATCGTGACGAGAAGCTCTCTCATCTTACTATCTCCATTGGTATTTCCTCGCTGACTAACATTGATAGCGACGATGCCGAAACTTTGCTGCGTCAGGCCGATCAGGCACTGTATGCCGCCAAGCAAGGTGGACGAAATCAAGTCAAATCAGCTGATGAAAATATCACTAAGGAAAAACAGGCTTAGATACAAATAGCGAAGTGATACTCAGTTTTGAACGACTTGGTCACTACAACTGTGACAGAGTTTGCTGCTTGAATAATCAGCGAATAAGTAAATTTGAGATGGTGCTGGAACACCTGTCTTGTTCTCTGCTGATAACTACGCCAACAGACATCTTATCACCGGAAAAATCATTTCCAGTAGAAAAATCAATAAAAACAGCCTGTTGCGAGTTCTATATTGGTGCAGCGTTAAGATGGTTTGGCAAGCTCACGGTGATGAATAATCCGCTTATCCACTTGTAAGTGACTTATCTTATTTATTTTTTCTATCGCACTTAGCTGTATAGCGAAATGTCACAGATCTCACCCACAACATGTAGGAGGGAATATGAAAAAAATCACGAATATGATTTTTGCTTTGTTTCTGGTCGCTTTGTTGGCCTCCGGATCGGTCTTCGCTGCCAGCTATACAGTGACCGCGCAGGCCCTGGCTTTCTCGCCCATGATTATCAAAATTGCGCCGGGCGATACCGTTTACTGGGACAATATGGCCACGCATAACGTGCGTATGATGGAAGGCTTGATTCCAGAAGGTACAGAAGCGTTTGCGTCGGCGATGAGTGAGAATATCAACCGCAAGTTTGATACCGAAGGGATTTATATCTACCAATGTGACCCGCATATCGGCGCTGGCATGGGTGGTGCGATTATCGTGGGTGAACCTGTGAATCTGGATGCGATTAAGGCGCAGGATGTCAAAGGCGGACTTGGTCGAGTCGTAGATAAAGCCATCGAGGCTGCTGAAGGCATGTAGCAAAGATGTCAGAAGAATAAAAAAACCGGCTTGATGGCCGGTTTTTTATTGCCTCATCTTTGAAAAAAAACGGCAAGCCAGATGGTTGGCTCGTCTTTCGCTGTT
Source organism: Methylophaga sp. (assembly GCA_030148085.1). Lineage (GTDB taxonomy): Bacteria > Pseudomonadota > Gammaproteobacteria > Nitrosococcales > Methylophagaceae > Methylophaga. Next base: position 19,890 of record JASBUF010000093.1, read on the forward strand.
CTCACTACGCGGTGGCGTTGATAAGCGGGAATGAACAAATAGTCGCCCGGTTTCATAATGACGTCATCGCCGTTCTCAAACTGTAGGCAGCCTTCGCCTGTAAGCACTATCACCCATTCTTGTTCATCCTGTTCATACCAGCCCGTCACTGGTGATGACTGTCCGTGCGAGATGATGCGCTCTATGCGCACAGTCTCACTGTGAATCAAATCTTCAATGACTTCCTTTTCAACCGTGTCGGGTAAAGCAGCAAAAATATTGTTCATCGTTGAGATTCATCGGTTTGCGGGGATTGTGGTTGCAACGCTTGTTTCTCGCTTATCTCAGACTCAGCACGCTTGCGAGACCATGATTCCATCAGTCTTGCTGTGAGCAGATCGCCAGTGACATTCACAGCGGTTCGCGACATATCCAGAATCCGGTCTACACCCATAATGAGAGCAATTCCGCTGGGTGGGATACCGACAGTGGTCAGCACCATCGCTAAAATGATGATTCCGACACCTGGCGTCGCAGGGGAGCCGATAGAGGCGCCCACGGCCATCGCCACCACTAAGGCCATGCTCGCCATGCTGAGTTCGATGCCATACACCTGTGCCAGAAAAACAGTGGCTACACTTTGATACAAGGCCGTGCCGTTCATATTAATCGTGGCGCCTAACGGGATAACAAACTGTGCGATCGAGGGACGAACAGCGAGTTTATCCTGCGCCGTTCTTATTGAAAGAGGGATGACCGCCGCCGAACTGGATGTAGAAAAAGCGAGCAGTAATACATCTCGGCAGTGTTTCAGAAAAAGTATCGGACTAAAGTTGCCCAAAAACCGAAGCAGAAGAAGATAGACACTCATCAACAACAATAGCCCCAGTAAAACGGTGAACACGTAAGCGCCCATGCCTAATAAGGCGCTGAAACCGATACTGGTGGAGAGTTGCGCCATTAACCCGAACACGGCATAGGGGGCAAGGCGCATGGCCCAGTGCACGACAGTCATGCATATCTGCTGTAATGAGCGCAGCAAGTCTAGCATCGGCCGTGATTGCTCTGGTGCCATGGAGACGAGGGCTACGCCGACAATTATCGAAAAAATAACGACTTGCAGCATTTGCCCCTGAACCATCGCATCCAGCGGATTCCCGGGCAGCAAACCCAACAGTACATCTGGCAAATCCGCTACATCCGGCATCACAGCAGGTGCAGTCAGTTCATCGTGAGTGGCCGCTGGCAAGTTAATGTTTTTTAGCACTCTGCCTGGACTCAACAAGTGACCAACCCACAAACCGATTGCTGAGGCCAAGGCCGTGGTCGCCGTAAAAAAGATGACCACTCGGATGCCTACACTGCGTAATTGTTCCAGATTCTCGGTTGCAGCAAGTCCTCGCACCACGGAGGCAACAACCAGAGGAATAACAATCATCTGAATGGTGGCGATAAACAAACGCCCCGGGAATGCCAGCCAGTTACCGATAATGCTGCCTGTTTCCGGCGTCACCAAGCCCACAGAGGGGCCGAGAAGAATGCCGACGATGAGACCAAGAAACATACCTATTAGGACTTTCAGCCATAGGCGATGCTCTACCAGGCCGAACAGGTAACTGCTCAAGCTTCGTCGAGCAGGCGGTAAAAAGTGCTTTTCAGTGCTGTCCTGTTGAGAGTCGGCCATACCTATGCTCTGATGAGTGCGTTAGTGGTTAGCTTACTTCAGTATGGAGGATTCTGAGTAGTCTCAGCGCGTTAACTGAGATGATTCAGGGAAACCACTAAGAGAATACTTGTGCCTACCACACCAATGAGCATGATCAGGTTTTCTGCCAGATGGCTTTTGGCAACGTTCTGGCAGTAGCGTCAGCACGGCAAAGGCCAGCAACGCTATCGCTGTTCGGAGTGAAGCAGGGTAGCTTTGCACATACAGCCAGAGATAGACGCAGTAGAAAACGACGAAAACGACATATACCTTGGCGAAATAAAAACTCAGAAGCTTGAGGTCATTTCGTGTCATTCGTTGATCTCTTTGGCTGGAAAAGACGTTGAAACTGACATGACGATTCTTTTTCGCTTGCCTCAGGGCAATGTGACAGAATACGCTGTTTGAGTATATGCAGTAATAAGGACATCCTGAGTCATGACCCTGCGAGCTATTTTCAGCAACTGGGCACAACGTTACTTTTCTGACGAAGAAGCCGTCATCTTATTGATCGTACTGGTTCTCGGTCTGGCCGCTGTTATATGGCTAGGCAAGATGCTCGCCCCGTTTTTCACTGCCTTGGTACTGGCTTTTCTGTTGCAGGGCGTAGTTAACTTACTGACAAGACGTAAAGTACCAGAGAACCTCGCTATCGGTATCGTCTTTCTGGGCTTTATCAGCACTATGATGGTGTTAGCAGTGTTACTGGTGCCGTTATTATGGAACCAGTCGGTGAATCTGGTTCAGGAAATCCCGAAAATGCTGTCCAGCGGTCAGAACTGGCTGGATGAGTTGCAGCTTAAATACCCCAACTTTATTACCCCAGACCAAATACAGGGCTGGATCACGGCGATAACCCGTGAGTTTAATTTGTACGGTCAGCGCGCAGTGTCCCTATCGATTGCGTCTTTGGGTAGTGTGATTGGCTTGCTTATCTATCTGGTCTTGGTACCGATCCTGATTTTCTTCATGCTCAAAGATCGTGAAAAACTGGTTGGTTTCACCTTGTCGATGATTCCTGAAAAACGCGGCCTGATGAACCGTATCTGGAATGAAATGGACGACCAGATCGCTAACTATGTGCGCGGTAAGGTGGTAGAGATCATCATCGTCGGTACGGTAACCTATGTGACGTTCTCGTTGTTTGGCTTGCCCTATACAGCACTGCTGGCAGTGTTGATTGGCTTCTCCGTTCTTGTGCCGTTTATCGGTGCCGCAGTCGCGACATTACCCGTGGCAGCAGTGGCCGGTTTCCATTTTGGTTTGACCGAACAATTCGCCTACCTGATGCTGGCCTACGGCATTATTCAGGCACTGGACGGTAATGTCTTAGTGCCAGTCCTGTTTTCAGAAGCGGTCAACCTGCATCCGGTCTCCATCATCCTCGCCGTCTTATTCTTTGGCGGCATCTGGGGCTTCTGGGGCGTATTTTTTGCGATTCCTCTGGCAACGTTGCTCAAAGCACTGGTGACAGCCTGGCCGAGAGGTTTGCACCCTGAGCAGAAGACAGAACCCACTAACTAAAACCATTTTTAACGATAGCGACTATGAGCATCCTTGTAATACAAACCATCACCCGTCAGTGGGATAAAAGCCAGCTCACACCTGAACATGTTGAGGCCAGAGCACAATTGCCAGACCGCTATCCGGTCAAGACTGCCAAGGCAGAGTCATTATTTTCAGGCAAGGTTTTATTGGATCAGCACGGTGATGACACTTTGGGTGATCGCATTCAGTATGAGCTTTTTGATGGTGATAAATTCATCATCGATTGTTTCGGGTTTGATATGGAAAACGGAGAGGTAGCTTACTTTCCACCAGATGACTCCGACGAAGAGCCTGAACTGGTCACTACGATGAATGATGGCTGGATTCAATGCCAATACGAGTGGCGATATAAGGTTGAGGAAGGTGGCGCTATCTACTGGCTCTACGAGCAGTTCACAATCAATGCCCGATTTGTCGACAGGCTTTCTGACGATGTGTTTATGGATGAAGATCCTGAATTTTTCTTTAACCCTTAGCTCAGCTCAAGCCTTTATTTCTTTTTAGCAACAATAAACACGGAGTCACGATTGGGCTGCCATTCGCGTTCAATGCTAAAACCTGCTGTGGTGAGTGAGTCAATAAGCTGAGTTTTCGTGAGTCGAGCTACAAACGGCGCCATACCCAACAACTGTAAGGCTGGAATCAAGCAGTGAAAAAGCACGTTTAACTGCCCGACTAATGCTGTGCTGGACACAAAAACACCGCCTGGCTTCAACAGTTGCTGTACCTGTTTGATGGTGCCATCGACGTCTTCAAGAAGATGCAACACATTCAAGCCCAAAACTGCATCAAAAATTCCATGTTCTAGGTTCAAAGAATCCAGCGTACCTTGTTGAAAACTCACGTTATTGATCCCAGTATCAGCCGCTTTCTGCTGAGCTATCTCAATCATCTTGTCGGAGATATCGGTCGCGATGATCTGCTTCACATAAGGTGCATGGAGCAGCGCTGTGCTACCCGTACCACAGCCAAACTCTAAAACGCGACTCTCAGGCGTGACATACTCGCGGGTGATAGCCAGTTTCTTTTGATACGTGGCTTCGTCCTTGATTGGGCTTTTGGCGTAGCGTTTCGCGCTTTTGTCCCAGAACTGTTTGGAATCTCTCATTGCTGGCTAGTCAACGTTAACCGTTCTGCCGTCGGCCCATTGGCGAAGAGCATTGATGGATTCAGCGCGCACCACCGACAGGGGCTGAGTTTCAGCGAT
>JASBUF010000021.1 GCA_030148085.1 Methylophaga sp.
GGCTTTTTTGTAGATGAAGCGCTGTTTTACATCCGGTATTCAATACCGACATAAGCGGAAAGCGGCGCCCCCGGATTAAGAATTGCATCAGACTCTGAAGCGACTGCCCTCACACCATGGCTGGCAATGTAGTCACGTTCAAACAGATTACGTACTTCGGCAAACACCTTAAAGCTCTGATTAGACCAGCCACTCTTCATCCCAAACAGCGTGTAGTCATCGATCTTGTAGCTGTTGGCGAAATCCGCGTAACGTTCGCCGACATAATCAATGGTGGGGCCGATATAGAAACCATTTTTATGACGATAGAGCACTTCCCCTTTTAGAGAGAACTTGGGCGCAGCAGGCAGCGTGTTATCACCCAATGCATCATCGTCATCAAAGCGGAAACGGTTCCAGGTCATACTCACCAGAGGTGTCAGACGGTGATAACGGTCCTCGCTAAGGGCAATATCAGCACTCAGCAGGGCCTCAATACCGGCGTGGATAGTTTTATCCGCATTACTGGTAAGGAAAGTGCCCGGCGCGGCGGGATCTTCGACCGAGAGAATTTCATTATCCAACTGCGCGTAGTAAGCAGAAACGTCCCAGCCCCACTGACTGTTTTCAGCCAGCGCTTTGTGGCCTCGCGTGCCTACTTCAAACACCTCCCCTTGCATCGCCTCCAGCGCTTCTGTGCTGGTGCCATCATCCAGTTGGTAGGTCGTAGGCGGTTCGTAAAGGCTGCTCAGATTGGTGTAAACCGAAGTATCCTGACTCCATTGATAAATCAGGCCTACTCGCGGGTTGATACGGTTATAGTCATCCTCAACCTGCCTGACTGCTGAGGATGACACCGTGGTTGAGCGGACTTCACGATTGGCCCGGACTGCCTGTGCGCCAGCAACCAAGGTCCATTCGTCGGAAAACTGCCAGCGATCCAGCACAACCAGTTCAAGCGTATCGGCATCGTTATCATTGATTTGCCATTTGTCTGTCTTGTCGCCGGAAACATGATTATAGTTACCGCCATCGACCCAGCTCACACCGTAATTGATTCCCAGAAGCCAATCGTGATTGCCCACTTTGTGGTGATAGCGAACCATCGTACCCAGGTTACGTTGTCGGTTATCAATCAGTAGCGTGAAAAATGGCGGTGAATAGACTATGGGGTGAAACAGCTCCTGCTCTTCATATGACACACCGAATTCAAGCCGACGGTTATTATCAATTTCCCAGGTGGTTTTATTAGCGATTCGCCAGGTGTCCACATCCAGCTGGAAATGGCCGGCGTCTCTGTCATTGTTTATGCCCGCCTGGTCACGATCTTCTCGAACCTGAGCTCGCGTCAGGCTACCAGCCAGTTCTTCATCGCTGTCGAGTTTCGTGAAGTAAAAACGGGTGGAGACATTCTCAGTCAGACGCAGACCGCCATTGGCATAGATGCCGCTGCGGGTGTGCCGGGAATGCTCCCTGAAACCATCCCATTCCTTACTTTCAATGGTCACCAGACCATCAACCTTGTCATTAAACACCTGCGCCGCAGTCATACGGGTCAGGCTCTCACCATGGCTGCCAGCGGAAACCGATAAAGAAAGTGGTGAGACATCATAAGCAGTTTGACTGATGAAGTTGACCGCCCCGCCGAGTGTGCTGGCACCATATTTCATTGCATTCGCCCCACGGGCAAATACCGCGTATTTCGCACTCAACGGATCGATAAAACGGTTATGGTTATTGCCATCGGCAGCCGTCACAGGAAGACCATCCTGCAGCAGTTTAACGCCATTGGTATCGTAGTCTGTGGCATCCAGGTTAGAGCCACGACTGGATAGAAACACACTGTCAGTGCCGGTTGGGCTGACCGCCCAGACGCCCGGTACATACCTCAGTGCATCTTCAAAACTCGCGACCTGACCTTCGGTCAGCTGCTCGATATCAATCAGGCTGACACCACCCGGTGTCCGGCGGATTTTCTGTTTGTCCGCTTCAATTCCAAAGTTTCCCGGTGCCACAGCCTCGGCGGTAACTTCTATCTGTTCCAGCTTGAGGTTGCCATGCTCGGCATGAGCGTGGGCAGACACAGCCAGTAAACAGGCGACAGCCAGTTTGCTGAGAGGTCGATTCAGTGGGGTCAAAGACATGGTTGGTCCAATCGTTATTATTGAACCCGGCAGTCTAGAGCAGTGAGTTTCGAGAAAAATAAGGGATTTCACGCAGTCTGCG
>JASBUF010000029.1 GCA_030148085.1 Methylophaga sp.
GAATCCGGTGAACTGGATCTCAGCGATTTTGACAGCCTGCTGAACGAACGCACCAAAATCCTGGCGATTGGTCATGTGTCGAATGCACTGGGTACCATCAATCCTATTAAGGAAATGATCGGTCAGGCCAAAGCTAAATCGATTCCAGTGCTGGTCGACGGTGCTCAGGCAGTGCCACATATCGCGGTCGATGTGCAGGATCTGGACTGTGACTTTTATGTCTTCTCTGGTCATAAAATGTTTGCACCCACCGGCATCGGCGCGCTCTATGGCAAACAGGCACTGCTGGAAGCGATGCCGCCATGGCAGGGCGGGGGCGATATGATCCTCTCGGTCAGCTTTAGCCATACCGAATACAACACGCTGCCATACAAATTTGAAGCAGGCACACCGCATATTGCCGGTGCCGTCGGACTGGGTGCAGCGATTGATTATATGCAGGCTATCGGCATCGATAAGCTGGCTGCCTATGAACATCACCTGTTGGAAGTTGCTACAGCGAAACTGGAAGCCATTGACGGTATTCGTATTATCGGTACCGCCAAAAACAAAGCCAGCGTGCTGTCTTTCATGATTGAAGACGTGCATCCGCACGATGTCGGTACCATTTTCGACCAGCAGGGGGTCGCGATTCGTGCCGGTCACCACTGTGCACAGCCAGTGATGGAGTTCTATGGCATCGCGGCGACGGCACGGGCTTCCTTTGCTTTCTATAACACCGAGCAGGAAATTGATGCGCTGGTTAATGCCATCAAAACCACACAGGAGTTGTTTGCCTGATGAGTGATTTAAGAGATCTCTATCAACAAGTGATCATGGATCACAAAAAGAATCCGCGTAACTTCCGTGAGATCACCGATGCCAACCATATGGCACATGGTAATAACCCGCTCTGTGGCGACGCCCTGGTGGTCTACGCCAAACTCAAAGATGGCGTGATTGAAGATGTCAGCTTTCAGGGCAGTGGCTGTGCGATTTCAGTGGCTTCAGCCTCTCTGATGACTGAGATTCTGAAAGGCAAAACCATGGAAGAAGCCGAAAAGCTCTATGACAATGTGCATAAAGCCCTGACCGGTGAAGCGGGCGGCGGCGAACTGTCCGGCAAACTGGAAGTACTGGCCGGCGTGAAAGAGTTTCCAGCCCGTGTGAAATGCGCCACGTTATCCTGGCACACCGTGCACGCCGCGATGGACAGCGACCACGATATTTCCGTAACTACAGAATAAGCAGGGCAGATTGATGAATGACCAATACCAAATCAGCCCGGAACAGCTCAAAGAAGATGTCATCGAGGTGCTTAAAACCATCTACGATCCGGAAATTCCGGTCAACATTTACGAGCTCGGGCTTATTTACAATATCGAAATCAGTACCTCAGGCAACGTCCATATCGATATGACGTTGACAGCCCCCGGCTGTCCCGTTGCCCAGTCTTTCCCGGGCGATGTGGAATCGCGTGTTATGTCGGTTCCCGGTGTCAAAAAAGCGCATGTCGAACTGGTCTGGGAACCGCAATGGACCAAAGACATGATGAGCGAAGCTGCTCAGCTCCAACTCGGTATGTTCTAGGCCTCTGCCACGTTATCTTCGCCTTATCTGGCTATAAGACTAAGCTGAAAAAAATAACTGTGGGTGAAATCTCACCCACAGTGAGAGTCAAAAGCCGACCTCTAAGGGGCTGTCATCATGACAGACGAGTAATGCGAGATTAAAGTAATCTCAGTCTCATTATTTCCCCATAACTCCCTAGGACCTATAGGAATAATTCCTGAAATCTGATTTGTTCTCACGAATAAGAGAGTGAGGCAGTTCACACAACTCCTGATAAATGTGAACTCGAGCAAACAGCAAAACAGGATTTTTTCCTAGTGCCTGTTTGTTAATGCCTCAATAAGATTGACTGATTTTTCAAACCATTCAGTGGGATTCAGTCAATGACGGCAGCAACTTCCTCCGACCATCAGCCACGCTCTTATCTTGCCCGTTTCAGTGTTTTCATGCTGGCACTGATGTGTCTGCTGCCTTTTCTATCCCCTTACCACATGCCACCCATAGCCAGCTTTTATAACGAATGGCTTGCTGCATTCATGGCGGTATTCGCCAGCTTGTTTTTAATCGGTAAAAGACAGGAAAAACTTCAAATTCCGGTTGTGACCTTTATTCCACTAGGACTGATCGTTGTTCTGGGATTACAAGTTGCACTGGGCGTACCGGATTACTGGCAGAACCAGTTTGTGGCTATGCTCTACCTAGGGCTGTCAGCTTTGTTAATGCTACTTGCCGCTAACCTGCGACACAGCCTGACATTGGAAAGAGTCGTACCAGTCATTGCCTGGGCATTTGTGATTGGCGCCACAACCATCATGATATTGCTCCCCATCGGCAAATTAATACCCGAAGATAATGCGCTTGCTAAGTGGGTGCTTGACAGCAAGTCCGGCAATATCGGTCAGGTCAATCACTTTTCCAACTATCTCGCTTTGGGGCTTGCCTCCCTGCTTTACCTGCGAATCACAAACCGGATCAATAACTTTGTTGCAATTCTTATCTCTGCTTTGATCCTGATTGGCCTGGCTCAGGGCGGTCAAAGGATGGCAATCCTTTATGTGGCATTACTGTCTGTTGGCGGTTGGCTATTGGCCGGACCATTTACAAATCATCACATGACGTCAATAAAGCCCACTTCACTACTTTGGCTGATACCGGGATTTATTGCAGCCCAATTTATTGTTCCATTACTCAGTTTTCTTGAACCTGCGAAGATGCCAGCGGAGCGACTGGTGCAGACGATGGGGACTGAGTCCAGCCGCCTGATTTTGATAGAACAAGCCTGGCTTTTATTCAAACAGCACCCGTGGCTAGGGGCAGGCTGGGCCGAGTTTCCCTGGTACAACTTTTCTATCACAGAGTCTTACCCCAGCTTGAAGGGGCTCTGGCACCATGCGCATAACCTGATTTTGCAACTATTAGCGGAGACAGGCATTGTGGGCACGCTGATTCTGACGGCGGGTATGCTTTACTGGTTCAGAGAGCAGTTCCTTAGCAAACTGAATGCAGAACGTTGGTGGCTACTGGCATTGCTGTCTGTCATCGGAATACACAGCATGCTCGAGTATCCGCTCTGGTATATGACATTTCTCGGTATTGCCAGCTTGTTGTTGGGATTGGGATCTGAGCGCCCCATACAAGTGAAGTTCAATCTGGCACCGGTTTTCTTCCTGGTCATCTTCATTTTCTCTGCCTGGTCACTGGGCAGCCTGCAAACCAGTTATCACCAGTTGGAGACGACCCTCACATCATTAAGAGAAGAAGGACTGCCCCAATCGGAAATTGATAAAAATCTCGATAAGCTATATCGGCTCAGAGAAAGCTCTGTCTTTACCCCGATCGCGGATAATTTCCTGGTTCGTGTTTTACCTAATCAGCCTGACTTGATTCAAGACAAGCTCACTATCAGTCAGCAAGTTATTGAAAACTGGCCGGGGCGGGTAGAAAGCTACACACATGCTTACTTGTTGGCAATGAATAATAAACCGGTCGAAGCACAGCAGATGATACGCATGGCAATTAAGCAGTTTCCAGAGTACAGGGAAGCATATCATCGCTTTGTTCTGGCCCAGGTGGTTAAAAAGCAGCAGAACGCGCTCTTGCCAATACTGATTATCCTTCAGGACCCCTATAAGCCGTCAGAATAAGATACGGATGTAGTTGCCAATTCAGAGCCAATCCCGTTCAAAAACAAAGTTATCACTCAATGTTGATTGGGAATTAGCTCTGAATTTAGCCGGAAAACTAATGTTTTGAATTTCAGGAATTATTCCTATAGGGAAGCTTTCCCGATTCGCCTAATATCATCTTCCAACGAAATTCAACTGGAGATAATCATTTCATGAATGCCAAAGTCGACACAGACCAACAGCCTGTTAAAGCCAAACTGCTGGAACTGGTTGACGATATTCTGGCGCATGATGGTTATGGCGATATCCGTGTTGAGGTTCGTATTCTTAAACGTCGTCAAAAGGAAGTCATTCTGCATTGCGGTAAACAATACCGCTATGTCATTGATTTCCCGGGTGAGCAGGGAGCTGTTTCCTGAAAAGGACAATTAGCCCGGATGGCATAGGAGTGTGAGCGGGTCACATCTAAAAACAATTTTACAACCCGATGTCCAACAGGCCGCTAGGGGTGGCTGAGGCTCAAACCCTGAGAGAGATATAAATGAACATTAACCAAATGAAATCGGCGATTGCCAAATTCCGTAAAGCGGACTTGTCAGTGATCAAAGATGAAAAACTGCGTAACAAAGCGAAAAAACTGCAAGGTAAAGAGAAAGGTTTCACCCTCTTGGAACTGCTGGTTGTTATCACGCTGATCGCCATTCTGGCTACAGGGGCTTTGATTGCTTATGAAGACGTAGGTGAGTCAGCTGAAGCCGCCTCTGCAGGTAATGCTGCTGCCACTATCGATCGTGCCATTCGTACTTACCGTGCTGTTGAGAACGTTTACCCTAACCAATGGGATAATTTGTTGGATGCCAACGGTGATGAGTTGACATTCGCTGCACCAGTCATGAGCACTTTCTTGGCTGCATGGGAACCTGGTGTTTCAGGAAACACAGATGCAGATGAACTGATCGAAATCTTCGAAGAGTCTGGCATCGAGGAACTGCAACAGGTTAACGCTGGTGCTGTATTGGGTGTAAATGCTGCAGGTGAAGATGTTGCTCCAAACCGTTTCCACAACGAAAGTACAGGTAGTGCCTTAGAAGTTGAGATTGAAGATGGCGATTTACCTGCCGCATTTGCTGTTTTGCCGAATGATAATTGCCCAACAGGCGTTCTTACTAATGATTATCCTACAGCAACATTCTCAGGTACAAACGCTGTAAGCAATAACTTCCAGAACCGCTATGGTGACGCTTTAGAAGGTGATGAGTGTCATATAGTGATTGCTCTGGGCTTTGGTGGGGATGCTGCCGCTTCTACAACCTTTAGTAACGTCGCAATTGCTCAATCTCCTACCTATGTTCGTAATACAGGTGATGACGATACTGAAGTCAACCCTGAAATCCATTACTCACGCTACATTGGTTTGTTCCAGGCTGGTCAATATGATCTAGAAGCCACTACTCCAGCATGGGTATGGAACGATACTTTGCGTCTGATTGCTATCGTTTCACCTGATGGCAAAAACATTGACGAGCTGGTTTCAGAAGCTCAGCAATAATCTCACTTAGAGATGCCAAAAGAGGGGCGGGCTCAGCCCGCCCTTCCTTTATTTCAGAACGTTGTGCCAATAACCCTTATTGCCAGAACGTTTTGTATGAACAGGATGACATGCAGCGTACACAGAGGCGCTAAATTCAGCGTGAGATAAATTTATCGGGAACAAGTAAATGTGGTTTTTATTGTTTGACCGACCAAACAAAATAAGCTGTGCAATGCACCGCGACAGTGGTTTTACCCTTATCGAGATACTGCTTGTCATCGTTTTACTTGGCATTATTAGTGTCGTTGCAATCAATGCCTATGAGGGCAATGAAGATCAGGCACGTGAGAACATAACTCGTCTTGAGATGGCAGCCCTGCAAAAGGCGCTTTTACAGTTT
>JASBUF010000033.1 GCA_030148085.1 Methylophaga sp.
AAAGAAACGCAGGTTTTTACCCAACGGAATTTCCTTGCCCTCTTCGTCCATTTCCAGACCAGAGAACAACGCCGAGGTGGGTGAAGTAAGTACACACTGTCCCGCACGAGTCTCTACTTGCTTGGCGAGGCCTTTACCACCCATGGCAAAAATCAGGCAAGCTACACCAGGACGGCCATCCGGTGTTTCATGCGGTTCCAGCGTTCGTTCAATGCCCGCTTCACAACCACAGGCAATGACCGAGGTAGCAAAACCGGTAAAGGCTTGTGCCGAGTTCATCGCCCATTCGAGGTTCTGTGCAGTGATGATGACGCGGGTACCGCGCATCGGAAATGCTTCCGCAAAGGTAGGGTCAATCGTGACGCCGTTGATAATCATAGTTTGCCTCCCTTATGCAACGGCTGTACGGTCAGACTGCCGCGACCGTCATCGATGATTTCATCATCGCTGATCTTGAAGTTGCCCAGTTTCATGGTGTGATACTTATCGAAGTAGGATTTGAGCGATTTTTCAATCGACGCATCGTATTCCGGTTTGACCACATGAGTGGTACCCCAGGTGACTTTCACCAGTTCACCGTTTTTCACAACGATCTGACCATCTTTGAACACATAATCTGGTGAGCTAAACATACGCTCACGATCAGCATGATCGGTGTAGATAGTGATATCCGCCGCAGCACCAACACCTAAGTGACCGCGATCCGCCAGACCAAGCAGCTTGGCCGCACCGGCGCGGGTCATAATCGCGATGTCATACAAGGAATATTCACGATCCAAGGAGGCCAGATGCGTGGCATTCTGTGCTTCCGGATGTAACGTCGACAGCATATCGTTTCGGAAGGACTTATCCATCAGCAGCTTAATCAGATGTGGATAACTGGTGAACGGTGCGCCATTCGGGTGATCGGTGGTGAGGAATATCCGCCAAGGATCATCCACCATCAGGAAAGTTTCCAGACCAATCATCCATTGCAGCGCATTCACAAAGCTCTGGTCTTTGTATTTGAACGGCACCACACCGCAACCGGCATCACATTCGATATCCATACACACCCACTTGTTAGGATGCGCATGTGGGGCACCAGCAAACTGACGCATGTTATCGCCAGACGCTGTTACTGTCTGACCGAACAGAATCTGGCCGACGTCGACCGTGATGTTCTTATTGCGGTTAATCGCTTCCGCAATTTCAGCCGCACCCGAGGAGAATTTAAAGTCACCTTCGGTACCGTAGCTGTGGAACTGAATATGGGTGAGGTGCATTGGCAGACCTTCAATACCCTGAATGGTATCTAAAGTCGTGTCTTTATTGCCAGGTACACCTAAGTTACAGCCGTGAACGTGCAATGGATGCGGTACACCCAGCTCAGTCATGGCACGAGCCAGACGTTGCAGAATTTCACGTGGAGAGACGTTGTAAAAGGTATTTTTCTCGTCCAGATCCAGTTTGCGCTGGTTAAATTTGAACGCGTTGATACCGCCCGGGTTAACTACTTTCAAACCCAGAGCCTGGGTATGAGTCAGGGTCCAGGCCACGTAGTTGTTGATCGCTTCCTGATCTTCATTCGCCGCCATCATTCTGAGCAGGAAATCATCACTGCCCAGCATGGCGTAACCGCCTTTATCGATGATCGGCGTGTCATGCATTTCCATATGCGCCTGACGGGCATTGATTGGTAATACCGCAGGTTCAAAACCCGCTGTGTAGCCCATTTCAGCATAGCGATAACCTGTGGTCAGCGTACTTGGCGCGGCATGGCCACAACCACTGCGCATTAGTTCGGTACGTTCAATCAGCGCTTCGGCATGATCTTCCGGCAGCATGGTACGGGCAATATTGACCTTACCGCCACCGATGTGGGTGTGCATATCAATCGCACCGGACATGATGACCTTACCGCGCACATCGATTTCTTGATCGACTTTACCGTCTGACGGTGCATCAACAATGCGTCCGTCACGGATATAAATATCGCGTACCACATCGTTCTGCCCGTGTTCGGGGTCAAAGACACGGCCGCCTGTGAGTTTAGTTAGCATGTTGGATCTCCGTTTACAGGGCTTGTTCAACAGCAGTCAGCACATCAAAGGTGCTGGGCAAGCCGCTGTCACGTAGTTTTTTGAGTGGCACCGAAACGACACTGTCGCAGCGGAAGGTGCGCCCCGCATGATCGATACCCGGTACACCGACCGGAATAAACACCTCGGGCTCCTGCTCAAAGGTCATACCCGAACGTCCCAACACCACTGTGGTTGCATCCGTTTTCGGAGGAGTGCCAGCCGTATTAAAGCTCGATACCCAGATCAACAGATCCACTTCACCGTCATCCAGCATGCGCTGGCCACGGTTCAGGTACGGGTCATAATCCGGCACATTACGACTGAAAGCGGTACGCATCGGATAGCCCGACTGCCAGGCAGATACGGCATTAACCGTGGTATCACCTTCTTTACCACCCAATAGCAAACCATTACAGCGTGTCGTGTTATTGATTTCCTTGATCATCTCGCAGATGTTCTGGATGGTGACTTCAGCATGTGCATGACTGAGCTGCGTACCCGACCAGCTAATCACGCCGTATTTGGCTTGATTCAATTTGTCGGCAATCACGGCCAGTTCAGAAACTGGGATACCACCAACCGATTCGGCCTGGACGTTTTTCCCCTTAACCAGGGCACGCAGAACTGAAATGACTTCTGGCAGATCCGCTTCACTGCATTCGATTACTTGAGCAGCTCGACCAGATGGTGAGGTTGAGGCATTACCTGATGGTTTTTTACCGAGAAAAACGACTTCACGTGAGTCGATGTCCTGCCCAAACATGCTTTCTTTTGGCCAGACCATACGTTCAAAGAAACGTGGGAATGTCAATTCGATATCGGTGCCCACCACCAGCAGAAAATCGACGCGGTTTCTGACTTCAGTCAGCGTCGTGGTCATATAACCGGTGTCCTGCAATACCAGAATGTTTCTAAAAGCGGCATCAGAAAACTGGCTGTCTACTGTGGCACGGCTGTGATCCGCCAAGGCCATCGCTGCACGCGCCCCATTCAAATCGGTACCCATACCACCGATGAGTGGTTGTTTGCTGTTATTCAGCAGGCCAGCAATATGCTTGACTGCTTGTTCCAGCGAAACCTCCTGACCATTGATCCGCGGAGAAAGATCCGTGATGGGCGTTTCAAAGCCTGGCGTTGTTACGCTGTCACCATTTTCTTTCACCGTGACAGTATTGCCATCAACCTGCACCACCAGGTCATCTGAAGCAATACCGCAGAAGGGACTAACGACATCATAAAAAATGCCGTCGCTTTGCTTGTCCGTCATGTCGGTGTCCTCAATCAAAAATTAAACTCAAAAACGGTTTCAGGCTGCCATATCATGCAGCATCGGCTCGTGTTAGCCGTGTTTAGCGCGCAGCAGCAGAGAATCAATATCGTTTTCACGTAATTGTTTCTGCAGCGCATCAGCCTTGCTACGGCCCGCAATCGGCCCGACTTGCACACGATGCCATGTTTCTTTGCTATCAATGGTAACGGTTTGTACTTTTGACTCAATACCTAATAAGGCTAATCTGGCTCGAAAGCCATCGGCATCCGACAGCTTCTTAAATGACCCGACCTGAATCATATAGCTTTCTGTCGGTTCAGGCTGTTGCGGCTCTGCAGGTGTAGCGATTTCCTCTTCAGGGGGTGAGCTGACAACAGGTGGTTTGCCTTTATTTTTGCTTTCAACCACCGTTTCCATCTCAGGCAGCAGGGTATAAAAATCAAAGGTCGGTTCCACCGACTTGGTTTTTTGTTCAATCTGCTGTTTTACTTCACTACCGGACTTGTCTTCCGGTACGTTATCTTTGAGATGCAATAAGAACATCACAAAAACGCCGACGGCAAAACTCAGCAGCATCGGCCCCCAAGGTAAGGTTCTGCCGCTGTCGTTTCGGGTATTACGGGTATTTCGTCTGGCTGCCACTGTAACCTCTTACATCGATTCCGGTGCTGACACGCCCATCACGGTGAGCGCATTACGTATAACCTGACGCACGGATGCAATCAAAGTTAAACGCGCCTGTGTCATAGCTGCATCGTCACTAATGAACTGGTGGGCGTTGTAGTAGGTATGGAAATCACGCGCTAAATCCATCAGGTAGTGCGCCAAAATATGCGGTGTATGATTCAATGCTGCGTTTTCCAGCACTTCCGGATAACTGGCAAGGCGGGTCATCAAGGCTTCTTCATGCGCTTCTGTCAGTCTAGACAGATTGTTTTGGCCAACAGTCTCATCCCAGCTCAAGCCACGCTCTTCCAATTGACGGAACACACTGCAGACTCGTGCATGAGCGTATTGGACATAATAAACCGGGTTATCGTTACTTTGTGATTTGGCCAGCTCCAGATCAAAGTCCATATGTTGATCAGCACCACGCATCACATAAAAGAAACGTGCCGCATCTTTACCGACTTCTTCGCGTAGCTCACGCAAAGTGACAAACTCACCGCTACGGGTCGACATACCGACTTTTTCAGCGCCGCGATACAGCACCGCAAATTGCACCAGCAACACTTTCAGCTGGTCGACATTTTGCGACATTGCCTGCACAGCCGCTTTCACACGTGGAATATAGCCATGGTGATCCGCGCCCCAGATGTCAATGATTTGCTCAAAGCCACGCTGATATTTATTCAGATGGTAGGCGATGTCTGACGCAAAATAGGTCGCCTGACCATTGTCACGTACGACAACGCGATCTTTTTCATCGCCATAGTCAGTCGATTTAAACCACCAGGCACCTTTGTCCTGATACAGCTGACCGGCCGCTTTAAGCTGCTCAATCGCTTTATCGACAACACCAGATTCGACCAAAGAACGTTCAGAAAACCATTCATCGTATTCGGTGCCGAATTCAGCCAGATCCTGACGGATATCATCCAAAATGGCATTCAGGCCTTTATCAAACACAATGCGATAATCCGCGTCACCCAGCAGGTGTTTGGCACGATTGGTCAGTGCATCAATATGCATTTCCTTATCGCCACCTTCAGGTTCATCTGCAGGAATATCTTTGAACACTTCTGTGCCGGCATGACTAAACTTTTCGCCATATTCCTGCATTAATTCAGCGGCGATGTCTTTGACATAACTGCCTTGGTAACCATTACTCGGGAAGGTGAAGTGCTCACCACAGGCTTGCAAATAACGCAGCCAGACACTGGTGCCAAGAATATCCATCTGACGGCCGGCATCGTTAACGTAGTATTCACGATGCACATCAAAGCCTGCCGCCATTAATAGGCTGCTGACGACCGAACCATAGGCGGCGCCACGGCCATGTCCAACATGTAATGGGCCGGTCGGGTTGGCAGAAACAAATTCGACCTGCACTTTTTTGCCCTGACCGACTTGGCTGCGGCCATAAGCTTCGCCTTTGCTCAGGATATCCAGCACGACTTGCTGTGAGGCTTCCGCGGTGAGGTAAAAATTAATAAATCCAGGGCCGGCAATTTCAACCTGACTGACAAATTCAGACTCAGGCAATGCGGCGACAATCTCGGTCGCGATTTGACGTGGATTCATTTTGGCGGGCTTGGCCAGCATCATCGCGATATTGCAGGCAAAGTCACCATGCTTTTTGTCTTTGGTGCGATCAATCTGAATTTCTGGCAGATCAATCTCAAGCTGCTGTTGCTGGGTAAAAATGGATAACGCCTGGCCAACCAGGTTTTTCAGTTGATCTTTCAACGTTTTAATGCCCTGAATACAAATAAAAGTGTGTCGCGCATTTTAACCGATCCACGTCCCCCTGACATCCTTGTTTTTTTCCGGCTTTTAGCCGGTTTTCAGGCCTAAAGCAGATCCACCGGGTCAATATCCATCGACCAGCGAAGTTTTCGAGCCAGTTTATGGCGACTTATCGCGGCCGTATAGGTATCCAATAAACGATGTAAAGGTTTTCTATCCAGACTACTCAAAAGCAGTTGTGCTCGGAATCGCCCGCCTTTCTTTTCCATAATCGCAGGGACTGGTCCAAGAACCATCACATCCTGTTGCCCTGCTTGATTCAGCATGCAGGCGACATCCTGCAAAAATTCCAAAGCCAGACTGCGCTCTTTGGCTTCAGCACGAATCACCGCCCAATTCGATGCGGGTGGCATCGCCAGTTCAATCCGTTCCCGCAACAGACTTTGTGCTGCTTTGGCATAACCTTCCTTAATCAGCATTTGCCAGAAGGCATGTTGTGGTTGATCAGTCTGAATCAAGACTTCACCGGCTTTATCACCACGTCCCGCCCTGCCAGTGATCTGGGTAATCATCTGCGCCAGGTTTTCTGTGGCCCGGTAATCGGCACTGTAAAGGCCTTGATCGGTATCTAATACACCGACCAGAGTGACATCATGAAAATCATGGCCTTTGGCCAGCATTTGCGTACCGACCAGAATTTGCGGCTCGCCTTTCTTGATATCAGCAACGATGTCATTAAACGCATTGACCCGTTGTGTGCTGTCACGATCAACACGGATCACTGGATAGTCAGGGAACAGGGTTTGCAGATGCTGCTCGATTTTTTCAGTGCCTGAGCCGTAACTTTTCAGTTCGGATGATTCGCAGTCAGGACATTCTTTGGCGAGGCTGATAATAAACCCGCAGTGATGACAAAACAGGATCTGCCGGTGCTGATGTACCACCATTCGGGCATCACAGTGCCGGCATTTAGCCTGCCAGCCACAGTCGTGACACATCAATACGGGTGCAAATCCCCTTCGGTTAATAAACAAAATAACTTGGTTACCTGCATTGAGGTGACTGTGCATGCGTTTGAGCAGTTGATCACTTAAACCATGATCAGGGTGTGCCCCATTACTGTCGACTAGATGCACATTCGGTAATCGTGCGCCAGCTGCGCGCTGACTTAAATGCAAGGGTTCAAATCGGTTTTGCTGTACTTGATACAGACTTTCTAAAGACGGTGTAGCGCTACCCATCAAAACAGGAATTCCACGTTTTTGTGCTCGTACTAGAGCAATCTGCCTGGCGTGATAACGCAGACCATCCTGTTGTTTATAAGAACTGTCATGTTCTTCATCAATGATGATTAATCCGGCATCCGGTAACGGTGTAAAGACTGCAGAACGGGTACCAATGATGATTTTTCCAAGCCCTTGTTTGGCTAACAGCCAGCCTTGCTTGCGTTCTCCATCAGATACTGCGGAGTTGAGAATAACGATGCTGGTATCTAGTCGTTTCTGGAAACGTTCAACGAATTGGCCAGTAAGACCTATTTCCGGAATCAGAATAAGAACCTGTTTTCCTTCTTGCAGCATGCGTTCACAGAGCTCGATGTAAACCTCCGTTTTACCACTGCCGGTAATACCGTCGAGTAAAAAGCTGTTGAACTGTGTTCGTTGTTGCCACACCTGTTCAACGGCATTTTGTTGTTCTTCGTTAAGCTGGAAAGGAAGAGTCAGTTCTGAACGCGTCACAGGCAACTTGGCTTGCAGTTGTTGTTTGACCAACCCCTGATTTTCCAATGCCTGCAGACTATTGGTAATGGCACCTAAGGAAGCTTTTAACGCTGATTGACTAATGCCATCTGGATAATCACTCAAGATATCGAGACAGGCTTGCTGTTTTTTACCCAGTTTTTTCTCTATCGCATTATCGGTTTTGGACCACCAAGCCTCTTGTATTAAGTCGGCCTCAGAGCCGTTTCTTAATAACTTAGGTAGGGCTGTCTGAAAACATTCCCCAAGAGGATGATGATAGTAGCGACTAACCCAAAGTACCGTTTGCATGATTTCGTCAGGAATCAGTGGTTGAGTATCGACGATGTCTTCAATGCTTTTCAGTTTACTGATGTTTGTATCGGAATCGACTTCACTCACTCGAATGACAATCGCGATACAAAGGCGTCCAGCAAAATTCACTTTTACTCGCATACCCGATTGCCAGAATCCCACGGGTTTATCAGACAGGTAGTCAAAAAGCTGTCTTAAAGGGCTGGGTACGGCAAGATGAATGATGCTGGTCATGAATAAATAACAGAAAGAAAGAGAGATATTTTTTTAGTGATGTTAATGTTTTATGCCTGTGAATTGTTGGATAGATTCGATTTGGTATTCAAATTCAGCATCTTATCGTGATCCGTGCTTGTTGATAACTTTTATGCTGCGGGACGGATTTGCTGTGGATAACTAAGCGACTTATCCACAGGAAAAGTTATCCACAGCTTGTGATCGATCTTATTGGGTATTTATACAGGACTTATTGCTGAGCTTGATAAACGGTAGACTGGCAGCACTTTTTGAGTGGAAGGCAAAATGAAGTTAGCGTTGATTGTGGCCATGGATGAACAAGGGGTGATTGGAAAAGATAATGATCTGCCGTGGCGTTTATCGGCAGATTTACAGTATTTCCGCCGAGTGACGATGGGTAAACCAATCATTATGGGGCGCAATACCCATGAGTCGATCGGTCGTCCTTTACTAGGAAGAAGAAATATTGTGATTACCCGGCAGTCGGACTTTCAGGCTGATGGCTGTGAGGTGGTGTTTTCGATTGACCAGGCCTTAGCCGTATGTGAAGGCGAAGCAGAAGCCATGATCATGGGCGGAGCGTCACTGTATGAGCAAACACTGCCCTTGGTTGATTCTTTGTATTTGACACGTGTCCACGCCAAGGTTGAAGGCGATACCTGGTTTCCCGACTGGTCAGAAAAAGACTGGCTTCTAGTCAGCCGGGAAGATCATCAGGCCGATGACAAAAACGAGTTTGATTACAGTTTTCTGCAATACCAGCGGATTAAGACGTCATAATCCGGAGCGCGTGTTGAAGGTGTTCGGCGGCTTCATAACCTAAATCGGTGAGATACCCGCCATCCTGCTGACTGATAAGCCCTTTCTCATGGAGTTTGGCGGCAGCGTCAACAAGGCCTTCTCGGGCTGTGTGATGGATTTTAATACCTGCCTGAGTACTATCTAAAGGAAATTGCAGCAGAACTTCCAGTTCATCAATCAGGGCTGTTTTTATGGTCATATTGTTCGCGCCTCTTTGCGGTTGGACTTGGTTTCAACATAGCACAAATTCAGCCTTGTAAACGCCTTGTTTAATAGCATTTACAGCAGTAGATTCAACTTGTACTCTTGGGGTGGGACACAAAGGAGATCGTGCCATGCCAGTACCTATTATTTCTGATGATCCGCTGTATCGTTTATTACGAGAAGGCAAGATTGATGAGTTTAATCAGCGTGTGGCAGCAGGTGAGCAGGTCGATTTGACCAACTGTGATTTTCGCCACCTGAACCTACAAGGCTTGCAGGCGAAGGGATTGGATTTTTCCAACAGTTATTTTCGTCAGGCGGATTTACGCGGTATTGATTTCACTGAATGTGTGAGTTTGGAAGGCGCCAGTATTCATGCAGCGAAAATTTCCGGCGTTTATTTCCCGAAACAGTTGCGTGCTGATGAAGTGTTATTGTCGCTGGAGCATGGCACGCGAATGCGTTACAGCAATTAGACGGCGTCTTGCTCGCGTCGTTTGGGTAACCAGCGGGCACTGAACAGGCCCAGTTCAAATAAAAACCACACGGGTAAGGCCAGCAAGGTTTGTGAGATGACATCCGGTGGTGTCAGCAGCATGCCAATCACAAAAGCGCCGACAATAATGTAAGGCCGTTTTTCACGCAGACTTTCTACCGTCGATACCCCAGTCCAAACCAGTAATAGGGTTGCTATTGGTACTTCAAAGGCCAAGCCGAAAGCAAAAAACAGTTTCAAAACAAAATCGAGATAACTGCTGATATCAGTCATGACCGCGACGCCTTCCGGCGCGGCTTGGGTTAGAAAGCCAAAGATCAGCGGAAAGACGACAAAGAACGCAAACAGGATGCCGAGAAAGAACAACACGGTGCTGGCAAACAATAATGGGAATACCAGCTTACGCTCATGGTCGTATAGACCGGGCGCAACAAACGCCCATAACTGATACAGCAGATACGGTATCGCGAGCATGATAGCGGTGCTCAGGGTCAACTTGAACGGGGTTAGAAACGGCGAAGCCACCTCAGTGGCTATCATTGTGCTGGTTTCGGGTAAATGCCGTAATAGCGGCTCAGAGAGTATGAGGTAGAGATCGTTGGCAAAGGGAAACAGGCACAAAGCGATCAGCAAAACGGCCAATACCGCACGAAGCAGCCGGTCACGTAATTCCACCAGATGCGAAATTAACGGCTGCTGATCATCCATCCTGTTTTTTATCCTGAGAAGGGGCTGGTTTATCTTCATCCAGCCGGATCTGTTCATTCAGATCGGGCATGTTATCCGGCTTTTTCAGCGCGTCCTGCAGCTCCTGCGCACGCAGTTCTTTGGATATTTCACTGCGGATGGCTGTTAAAGAGGCCTGAGCACGCCCTATCCATAAACCGGTCACACGGATGAGTTTAGGCAGACGCTCGGGTCCCACCACGACCAAGGCGACCACAGCAATCAGCAGGATTTCCCAGAAACCGATATCGAACATAGAGTCAGCCCTGTCTAGTGGCTGCTTTTATCCTTGTTCTGCTCACGTTGCTGTGTCGATGATGCATCATCGTGCTCAATGACATTGTCCTTGTCATCGGCTGAATCTTTACCTTCCTGCATCGAATCTTTGAAGTTTTTAATGGCACTGCCTAAGTCACCGCCCAGAGAGCGCAATTTCTTGGTGCCAAATAAAAGCACCACGATGACCAGAATAATTAATAGCTGCCAGATGCTGATTCCACCAATACCCATAGCCTGCTCCTATTTAAAGCCGGGCAGATTACTGCCGCCGAGAATGTGAATATGCAAATGGTCTACTTCCTGTCCGCCACCAGGCCCGGTGTTAATAATGGTGCGGAAACCGGTGTCCAGACCTTGTGATTTGGCCAACGTTGGCAGAGAAAGCATCATGTGAGCGAGTAAGTCGGCATGTTCTGTCTTTGCTTCATCCAGTCGGGCAATATGCAGTTTTGGAATCACTAACAGGTGTACATCTGCTTTGGGGTAAAGATCTTTGAATACGTAGATCTGATCATCTTCAAAGACTTTCGTGGACGGAATATCCCCGGCCAAAATCTTACAGAAAATACAGTCACTCATGCTTAGCTCCTGCTGGCTTTTTCATCATGACCGGACAAACCGAAGCGGCGATCAAGTTCATCCAGAATCAATTGCGGATCAATGTCATTATGCGCCAGTAACACCAGGCTGTGAAACCACAGGTCGGCGGTTTCATAAATGATTTCGTCGCGTTGACCGCCTTTACCGGCAATCACCGTCTCAGTCGCTTCTTCACCGAGCTTTTTCAGAATCTTGTCGGTGCCGGCGGCATAAAGACTGGCGACATAAGAAGAATCCGGATCGGCATTTTTACGTTCATTCAGCACGACGCTGAGTTTGTGCAGAATATCGCTCATAAATATATCTCGTCAGGATCTTTCAAAATGGGCTCAATCGCTTGCCACTGGCCGTCTTCCAGTTTATTGAAAAAACAGTGATGACGTCCGGTGTGACAGGCGATGCCACCCTTTTGTTCAACTTCCAGCAACACGGCATCTTGATCACAGTCGATGCGGATGGATTTGATGATCTGCTGGTGGCCGGATTGCTCACCTTTGTGCCACAGTTTTTGTCGTGAACGTGACCAGTAAACCGCGTGGCCAGTTTCTGCGGTAAGCTGTAAAGCCTCGCGGTTCATCCAAGCTAAAGTAAGTACTTGCTTAGTCCCAAACTCCTGTGTAATAACAGGAACCAGACCGTCACTATTCCATTTAACCTGATCCAGCCAGTCCATCAGAGTCGAACCTCAATACCCTGGCTGGCCATCTGTTGTTTGGCTTCCTGCACGGTGTGTTCGCCGAAGTGGAAAATACTGGCAGCCAAAACCGCATCGGCATGACCTTCTTTAATACCGTCAGTCAAATCCTGCAGTTGGCCGACACCACCGGAAGCGATGACCGGTACATCGACGGCATCACTTATTGCACGGGTTAAAGCCAGATCAAAGCCGGATTTGGTGCCATCGCGATCCATGCTGGTCAGCAGGATTTCACCGGCGCCATAAGCGACCATTTTCTTGGCCCATTCGACAGCATCGATACCGGTTGGCTTGCGGCCACCATGGGTAAATATTTCCCACTTATCGGCTTCGCCTTCGGCCGAGACTTTCTTGGCATCAATCGCCACAACAATACACTGCGAGCCGAATTTTTCGGCAGCTTCACGCACAAACTCAGGGTTTTTGACTGCGGCCGAGTTAATACCGACTTTATCGGCACCGGCGTTGAGCATGCGGCGGATATCGTCAACGGTACGAATACCACCACCGACGGTCAGCGGAATAAACACCTGACTGGCCACGGCTTCAACGACATGCACCATGGTCTCACGTTCGTGATGAGTGGCGGTGATATCAAGAAAGGTGATCTCATCCGCGCCCTGCTCATCGTAGCGCTTAGCCACTTCAATCGGATCGCCGGCATCACGGATATCGACAAACTGCACGCCTTTAACGACGCGGCCATTATCGACATCAAGACAGGGAATTATGCGTTTTGCGAGGCCCATAGTGGTATTTAGAACTCCAATGGCGGGTTCAGTCTGTCAGCCAGTTCCTGAGCCTGTTTCAGGTCGATACTGCCTTCGTAAATGGCTCGACCCAAAATGGCACCAGTGACACCTTCACCTTCGGCAGCACAAAGGGCTTCGATATCGTCATAACTGCTGACACCACCTGAGGCAAAGACTGGGATTTGGATAGCGCTGGCCAGTTTGCGGGTTGATTCCAGGTTGACGCCCTGCATCATGCCATCACGGCTGATATCGGTGTAAATAATGGCTTCAACACCATCCTGCTCAAACTGCTTAGCAATGTCGATCACATCGTGGTTGGACAGTTTTGACCAGCCATCAATCGCCACTTTGCCATCTTTCGCATCAAGACCAATAATGATGTGGCCAGGGAATTCAGCGCAGACATCGCCAACGAAATGCGGTGCATTAATCGCTTTGGTACCGAGGATGACGTAACGCACACCAGCATGCAGGTAGGTTTCGATGGTTTCTTCATCACGGATACCACCACCGACCTGGACATCCAGATTTGGAAACGCTTTACAGATTTCGTGAATGACATCGGCATTGACCGGGTTACCGGCAAAGGCACCGTCCAGATCTACCATATGCAATCGCTTCGCCCCTGCTTCTACCCATTTGGCGGCGACGGCTACCGGGTCATCTGAGAACACGGTATTGTCTTCCATGCGTCCCTGACGCAAACGCACACAGTGACCTTCTTTCAGATCAATGGCAGGGATTAACAACATATTTCATTCTCCGTTTATGGGGTGGGGCTTAGCTTTGTCCGTCCCAGTTTACAAAATTTTTCAGTAATTGCAGGCCTGCATGCTGGCTTTTTTCCGGATGGAACTGTGCGGCAAACACGTTATCCTGCTGGATAGCGACGGTAAATTCGTCGGGATAGCTCGATGTTGCGGAAGTTACAGCGGGATCTTCCGGGCTGACATAATAGCTGTGGACAAAGTAAAAGCGACTGTCCTGCTGAATATCTTTCCATAAAACATGATTGCTGGTCTGATGCACTTGGTTCCAGCCCATATGTGGCACTTTCAGTTTTTCACCATCCGCCATCAGCGGGTTAGGGAAACGCTTGACCTCACCGGCGATGATATCCAGTGCTTTGACACCGTTGTTTTCTTCGCTGTGGCTTAATAAAGCCTGCATGCCGAGACAAATACCCAGAAACGGTTTGGTCTTGGCGGCTTCAAGTACCACTTCATCCAGTCCCAGCTTGTTCAGTTCCAGAATGCAGTCACGCATGGCCCCGACACCGGGGAATAAAACGTGACTGGCGGAAAGAATGGTGTCCGGATCGGCGCTCACCAGCACCTCAGTCTGATTATCAGAAACTGATTCCAGTGCTTTGGAGACAGAGCGGAGATTGCCCATGCCATAGTCGATCACTGCTACGCGACGCATGTTAAACCTGTTTATAAATTCTCGTTAATTCAGCGATGGAGTTGTGTCCGGTAGGAAAAGGCTTATAAAGCCCCTTTGGTAGACGGCAATTGTTCCAACGCTCGCTGATCCAAAGTCACGGCCATACGCAGCGCACGTCCGAAAGCTTTGAAGATAGTCTCGGCGATATGGTGTGCATTGCGGCCTTTGAGGTTATCAATGTGCAAGGTAATACCGGCGTGATTAACCAGGCCCTGGAAGAACTCGTAGAACAGATCGACATCGAAGTCACCGATCTTGTCACGGGTAAAGGTCACGTCAAATTCAAAACCGGGACGGCCTGACAGATCCAGCACAACACGTGACAACGCTTCATCAAGCGGGACATAGGAGTGACCGTAACGCACCACGCCTTTTTTATCGCCCAGCGCTTTTTTCAATGCCTGACCAATCGTAATACCGACATCTTCCACAGTGTGGTGGGCATCAATGTGCAGATCGCCGTTAGCTTTGACGCTCAGATCAAACAAGCCGTGTCGGGCAATCTGATCCATCATGTGGTCAAGGAAGGGAACGCCGGTTTCGGCTTCGAATTTGCCGCTGCCATCCAGATTGATGCTGACTTCGATCTGGGTTTCCAGCGTGTTTCGCGCAATGGTCGCGCTACGAGCGGTCATTGTAAGTCCTGATTTTAATAATAAAACGAGATAATAACTGTTTCAGACAAGGGTTTGAAGGGTTATTATAAGTGATGTTATGCACAAGGATCAGTAATGGCCCAATTGAACAACGTCACCCCGTTATTCAGAGACCTCGCCAAAGTAGAGCACGATCATAATATCGCCTGTCAGGAATGTTCTTTGTACAGGCTATGTCTGCCATTAGGCTTGCATAGTAATGATCTGGCTCAACTCGACAAAATCATCAAGCGTAGTCAGGGCTTCAACCGTGGCCAGTCTTTGTTTTCGACTGAAACGCCGTTCAACTCCATCTTTGTTGTCCGTTCCGGTTCTTTCAAAACGACCGTGCAGGCCAGTGATGGTCGTGAGCAGGTAACGGGCTTCTATTTCCCCGGTGAGTTCATTGGTATGGATGCCATCTACCAACAGTCCTATCAGTCCAGTGCCAAGGCGCTGGAAAGTAGCAGTGTGTGTGAACTGCCGTATGAAAAATTGCAGGAGTTCGGCGCGACCATTCCCCAACTACAGGTACAGATGCTCAGCCGGCTCAGCAAGGAACTGTCCGGTGATAAAAGCCTGATGTTCCTGCTCGGCAAGAAAACCGCCGAAGAAAAACTGGCGACGTTTCTGTTATCCCTCTCTCGTCGTTTTCAGGATCGCGGCTTTTCAGCGCGGGAATTCCAGCTCAGCATGTCGCGCGGTGATATTGCCAACCACCTTGGTTTGGCCGTAGAAACCGTCAGTCGCCTGTTTACCCGCTTTCAGGATGAAGGCTTGATTGCAACGGAACATAAAGCGGTGTCCCTGCTTGACACCGATAAACTGCAACAACTCTGCGGTTAACCTTAGCTGACCGATCATTGATCCAGGTCAATGCGGCCTGATCGTACCTCCCCGACAATAGACCCATGTTTGATGGACATGGGTTGTCCTGGAGGAATCGATAAATGAAAAAATCTGTATTTGCCGCTGTAATGATGACTGCGATGGGCTTAGCTGCCGCTGCCCCCGCGATGGCCTATGAAGCCGGTGACTGGCTCGTTCGTGGCCGTGTGATCAACGTGAACCCTAATGATGATAGCGGTAATTTGTATATCGGTGGTGTCAGTACCGGTTCTGAAGGCGTCAAAGTCGATGACGATACCGTGCCGGAGTTGGATATCACCTATATGCTCAGCCGAAACTGGGGTGTGGAGCTTATCCTGGGTTATTCCGAGCACACCGTAAAAGCACACAAAACATGGTCAGCGCTGGGTGATGTGATTGATAGCAAGGTGCTGCCCCCTACTCTCACGCTGCAGTATCACTTCTTGCCAGACTCTACTATCCGTCCCTATGTTGGTGTGGGCGTGAACTACACCTATTTCTTTGACGAAGAAGTCGCAGGCAGTGTGCTTGATATTCCGGGTGCCAAAGTGAAGCTTGATAGCTCCTGGGGCTTAGCAGCACAGGCAGGTGTTGATATCGCTATCAATCAGGATTGGTTCGTCAATATGGATGTGAAATACATCGATATTGATACGGAGGCGCACTTCTCCGGTACACCGGTAGGCAGTGCCAAAATCACCGCTGATATTGATCCCTTTGTCTGGGGTATTGGTATCGGTCGCCGTTTTTAAGAATACGTGACTTTGCCGTTACGTTTGTCCTCGTAGTGCCTTAGCCCTCCTCTTGGAGGGCTTTTTTTACCTGGTCGCCGGACGAACTAACTGGCGTAGGTTGATTCGCAGTAACCATAGCAAGGCAAAATACACCGCCGCGGCAGCGACAATAAGCATACCCAGCTGGGCACAGCGTTGCCAGACCGTCCAGCTTTGCCATTCTGTAATAGCTGGTGTAAACCACCACAATAGAGCCACCATCAACCCATTCGCGATAACGATCTTCAACAGAAAACGCAGCCAGCCATGACTTGGCGTATACACCTCACGTTTACGCAGACCGATGTATAACAAGGCAGCGTTAAGTGCAGCAGATAAAGCGGTGGCCAGAGCGAGGCCAACATGGGCTAGATAGATCATCAGAATAATATTCAGCACCATATTGCTGAGCATCGCGATAATGCCGATTTTAACTGGAGTTTTGGTGTCCTGGCGGGCGAAATAGCCGGGTGCCAGTACCTTGATAAAGATAAACGGCAACAGACCGAGTCCATAGGCCATCAAGCTTAACGAGGCTTTGTAGGCATCATCCTGTGTGAATTCACCGTACTGAAATAAGGTCATTAACAGCGGTTGTGCCAGTGCAATTAAACCCAGAGCCGCTGGCGTACCGATAATAAACACCCAGCGCAGCGCCCAATCAATCGTATTCGAAAAGCCCTCTTCGGACTGGCTGGCATGTTTTTTCGACAGGCTGGGCAGGATAACGGTCGATAAAGCAATACCAAACACCCCGAGCGGGAACTCGACCAGCCGGTCGGAATAATACAGCCAGGAAATACTGCCAGTGACCAGAAATGAGGCCAACAACGTATCCAGTAGCAAATTAATCTGTGCAACAGAAACACCAAACATGGCTGGAATCATCAGCTTGATTATTTTCCGTACCCCTTCACTTTGCCAGCCCCAGCGCGGCCTTGGCAGTGAGTTCATGCCGAGTAAAAATGGTAATTGAAACAATAACTGCACTATCCCGCCGATAAATACGCCCCAGGCTAAAGCTTTGACCGGTTCATCAAGTTGCGGTGACAGGTAAATCGCAGCACCGATTAAAGACAGGTTCAAAAACACCGGCGTAAAGGCTGGTACGGCAAAACGACCGAAGCTGTTCAATATCGCTCCGGCCAACGCAGTCAACGAGATAAACAGCAGGTAAGGAAAGGTAATCGTCAGTAATTCACCAGCGAGATTCAGCTTGTAGGGATCGCTGATAAAGCCGGGAGCAAAGATCATGATAATGATCGGCGCTGCAATCATACCAATGGCGGTGATGAGCATCAGAATCGCTGCCAATGTGCCACTCGTCTGCGCGATCAGTTCCTTAAGCGGCTTATCACCGCGCTCTCTGAATTCAGCCAGTACCGGAATAAACGCTTGTGAAAACGCACCCTCGGCAAACAGGCGGCGTAAAAAATTGGGAATTTTAAAGGCGACGAAAAAAACGTCGGCACCAACACCGGCACCGAACATTCTAGCGATGACAATATCACGCAGAAATCCCAATATACGGGAGAGGAAGGTCATTACACTGACAACTGCGGTAGACTTGAACAGTTTCTCGCTCATTGCTTTCTCATATGCGGATCTGCCGCCTCAAACTGACAACAGATGATGGATTTATTCAAAAGAGTTAATTCTAAGGGTTTTTTACTGTTATATCTTGTTGTCTTCGCCTGCTTGTTGGGTCTTTTGCTGTTTCAGCAGTTACAGGTCGAAAAGGATGAGCGTGTTATTCCTACTGAGCTTGCCCCACGGCTCGTCTCACCACCGGCACACATTCCACAGTTTCTGCTCTATTCCAATGATCGCAAGGTACTGACCGATCAGTCCCTACTGGGTAAGTGGAGCTTTATTTACTTCAGTCATCCAAACTGTCTCCCGGAGTGCGAAGCGGCCTTTACCGTGCTGAAAAACCTGCAGCGGTTATCAGCTACGAATAGGCGGCAGTTTTTAGTGATTAATTATGATTCTGAGAAGGCAACAGCAAGATTGACTGCAGCCAAAGATTTTCAAGTGTATTCGGCCGATAAGGCCATGCTTGAGATGCTGACAGAGGCTTTTGCGTTTTTATCTCTTCGCACCGACTTTGCGGATCATTATCAGCTTGAACAGCAGCACAGCATCTTTTTGACGGATCCGAAGGGACGGGTCTATGCCCGCTTTGATCCGCCCTACACCTCTTTGCAGATACAGGCAGAGTTTATCCAGTTGCGTGACTTCTACGCCCGTACGGAGTAATCGGTGTCTTCCAAAGCGTCAGAAAACGTCTTTGCCAATTGTTCCAGCGTAGCGGTTCGGCGAAAGCTGGGACGCCAGACCAGACCAATCTCGCGCATAGCTTGGCTGTCGGGGTTTCCCAATGGCACCAGACTTATGTCGGAGTGACTCACCATATCGGACGTAATTGCCATATCTGGGATTAAGGTAATACCCAGGCCACTGGCAACCATTTCAATGAGGGTATAGAGGCTGGTGGCCTGCACACTCTTTCTTTGTGCTGACGCTGGAAGCTGACAGGCGCTAAGCGCGTGTTCGCGCATGCAGTGTCCTTCTGCCAACAGTAATAGTTCGTTGGTAGGCAGTTCGGCAGCCAGCAATTTGTCACGTTTTGCTAAGGGATGCTGCTTTGGTAGTGCCACCCAGAATGGCTCTCTGGCGAAAACACGGTGGGTCAGACCGCGGATATTAAACGGAAAGGCAAGTACAGCAACATCAATGGTGCCGGATTCGAGTCTATCCAACAAACGTTCTGACTGATCCTCTATCAAGACGATTTCTAAATCCGGTAATTGCTTTCTAACAGTGGGTAAGACTTTGGGTAATAGAAATGGGCTGATGGTCGGAATGATGCCAACCTGAATCCGGCCGGATAAAGGGTTTTTTTCTGACTGTGCCAGATCAACCAGATCTTCACTTAGCGATAAGATCTGCTGTGCCCTGGAGGCGATTTCCTCCCCTATCGGGGTTGGAAGCACCTTGCGGTTGGTTCGCTCTAACAGTGACACTTCCAATAGTTCTTCGAGGTCCTGAATGCCGGCACTCAAAGTCGACTGGGTAACAAAGCATTTTTCAGCAGCATGACCAAAATGCTTCTCTTCAACCACGGCGGTGAGGTATTGCAACTGACGTAAGGTGGGTAGTCTCATAATCGGATTTTCCGTTTAAAAGTCTATTTTTGATTGCATTGTTAAGATAGCACGAAAACTGTCCTGTGTATCTGACTATTTCGTTTATTTTGACTACGCTGTATCTGACTCAGTTATTAAGAGATAGTTTTCTTGATATCCACTTACTGACCAGCCGTTAAATCAAACTCACAGTGTCCAGATTTGTTAGAATCGCTGCATCGGTTTTTAGTCTATAAGAGTGGAGTACAACTCAATGAAACAATGGCAGTGTGTCGTTTGTGGTTTTATTTATGATGAAGCAAAGGGCTTACCAGAAGAAGGTATTGCACCAGGCACCAAGTGGGAAGATATTCCGGAAGACTGGGAATGCCCGGAATGTGGTGTCGGTAAAGACGACTTCGAGATGGTTGAAATTTAATTTCAGAAAGATACCGGCGTAGTAATTACGCCGGTGTCTTTTTACTCAAGTGAAAATCTGCCGTGCTGGCCAGCATAACTGTTCAACAATTTAGAAATATTCTTCAGGCGGAACTGAGTCCAGCACCGGCCATAAATTTAATTCTGGGCGAAAATGGTTCTGGAAAA
Source organism: Methylophaga sp. (assembly GCA_030148085.1). Lineage (GTDB taxonomy): Bacteria > Pseudomonadota > Gammaproteobacteria > Nitrosococcales > Methylophagaceae > Methylophaga. The sequence goes on from JASBUF010000033.1 coordinate 20,050, forward strand.
ACCAGCCTGCTCGAAGCCATCTTCTTGCTGGCGATGGGTCGATCTTTTCGCTCCCGTTTTCTCAAAGCCTTAGTCAATAATCAGCACGAACGACTGACAGTGTTCGCTCGCTCATCTGATCAAACCCCTATCGGTCTGCAATACGATTTATCTTCGGGTCTGCAAATCCGGCTGAATAATGCGCCGTTAAAAAAGCTATCTGATTTAGCCCTACACCTCCCCGTTCAATTCATTCCTGCCAACTGCCACCAGTTCTTTGAATTAGGTCCAAAGTTCCGTCGCAGGATGGTCGATTGGGGTGTGTTTCACGTGGAACATCACTTCAATTTTCACTGGCAGTCTTATAAAAAATCTCTGCAGCAACGCAATGCGGCAATTAAACAGCGCAAGTCAAAAATTGAGATTTCTTTGTGGGATAAGTATCTCGTTGAGCATGGCAACTCGATAACGCAGATGCGACAGCGTTACCTGCAGCGACTCGTCGAGTATTTCAAACCGCTTTTTAATGAGCTCTGTCCGGAACTTACAGCTACAGAATTTACCTTGCGCTATCTGCAGGGCTGGAATAAAGAAAGTGAGTTTGCACAGTATCTCGCTGATAACTTAGAGCGTGATCTGGCTCTCGGCTATACCCGATCCGGTGCACATGCTGCGGATTGGTCTTTACGTGTCGACGGAGCTGATCCGTATGAAATGCTCTCCCGTGGTCAACAAAAACTGTTTTTTCTTGCATTGAGTATGGCGCAGATTCAGCTTCTGGCTGATACAAAACAGCTCACGAACAGCATCTTAATGATTGATGATCTGAGTTCAGAGCTCGATTGGCAGCATCAGCAAACTGTCATTTCTACCCTTCGTACCCTTCCCGTTCAGAGCTTTATAAGTACAACGAATGATGAATTGAAATCACTTTTAAGTAGTGAAAATGAAAAGTTGTTTCACGTGAAACATGGCGAGATTTCGGCAGAGTTGAGTTGAGCTATCAACGAACTTGCAGACATAGTAGAATAATAGGTTATTCAACATCCTACACAGGAATAGTTTGATTATGGCAACGGAAAACAACAGTACTTACGATTCTTCAAATATCAAGGTCCTCAAGGGCCTCGATGCGGTGCGCAAACGCCCCGGCATGTATATCGGTGACACAGATGATGGCACCGGCCTGCACCACATGGTTTTCGAAGTACTGGATAATGCTATCGACGAAGCCTTGGCAGGTCACTGTACGCAAATTGAAGTCCGTATTCATCCGGATGACTCAGTATCAGTCATCGATAATGGTCGCGGTATTCCTGTAGATATTCACGAAGAAGAAGGTGTTTCAGCAGCTGAAGTGATCATGACGGTATTACATGCCGGTGGTAAGTTCGACGATAACTCCTACAAAGTATCCGGTGGTTTGCACGGTGTTGGTGTGTCGGTGGTTAATGCCCTGTCGAAAAAACTGACAATGGAGATACACCGCAGTGGTCGTTTGCATAGACAATCGTATACTCACGGTGTACCGGATGCCCCACTGACAGATGTTGCGGATACTGATAAAACCGGTACACGTATTCAGTTCTGGCCTAGTGAAGACACCTTCACTAATGTGACGTTTGAATACAGCATCCTGGCCAAACGTATTCGTGAATTGGCATTCCTGAACTCTGGTGTCAGAATCAAGCTGACCGATGAGCGCGATGAAAAAACAGAAACCTTCTACTATGAAGGTGGCATTACCGCCTTTGTTGAGCATCTGAATAAAAACAAAACATTCATTCACGACAATATCATCAAGATTGAAGGTGTCCGTGATGATGTCGCTGTTGAACTGTCGATGCAGTGGAATGACTCCTATCAGGAAAACATTTACTGCTTCACTAACAACATTCCGCAGCGTGATGGTGGTACTCACTTGGCTGGTTTTCGTGCCGCGCTGACCCGTACTTTGAACCAGTACATCGAAAACGAAGGTCTGGCGAAAAAATCCAAAGTCACCACTAGTGGTGATGATGCCCGTGAAGGCCTCACTGCGGTTTTGTCTGTGAAAGTGCCTGATCCTAAATTCAGCTCGCAGACTAAGGACAAACTGGTTTCGTCAGAAGTACGCACCATTGTCGAGTCTCTGGTCAATGAATTCTTCCATGATTTTCTGGTTGAAAACCCGACCGATGCCAAGCTGATCGCGAACAAGATGATTGAAGCCGCACGAGCGCGTGATGCGGCACGTAAAGCGCGTGAACTGACGCGTCGTAAAGGCGTGCTTGATATTGCTGGTCTGCCAGGTAAATTGGCGGATTGTCAGGAGCGTGACCCAGCCCAGTCTGAACTATTCCTAGTGGAAGGGGACTCTGCGGGAGGTAGCGCCAAGCAAGGTCGCGATCGCCGCACCCAGGCAATTTTACCTTTGAAAGGTAAAATCCTGAACGTGGAGCGTGCTCGCTTCGACAAGATGATCAGCTCTGCCGAAGTGGGAACATTAATCACGGCTTTGGGCTGTGGTATCGGTCGTGATGAATACGACCCGGAAAAACTCCGTTACCACCACATTATTATCATGACGGATGCCGACGTAGACGGTTCGCACATCCGGACCCTGCTGCTGACGTTCTTCTACCGTCAAATGCCGGAACTGGTTGAACGTGGTCATGTGTATATCGCTCAGCCTCCGCTGTATAAAATCAAGAAAGGCAAGCAGGAACGTTACGTTAAAGATGACGCTGAGATGGAACGCTACCTGACCGAGGTGGCATTGCAGAATGCAGCGATCTATCCGTCTACTGAAGCGACGGCGATTGAAGGCACGGCGTTGACGTCACTGGTGGCGGAGTATCAGACCATTAATGCGATTATCGGTCGTCTGTCCAATCACTATTACCCTGCTTTCCTAAATCAACTGGTATATCAGCCGCAGATCCCGGCGTTTTCTGAGACCGCCATAAGCGACTGGCTCGCGGTGATTGAGAATGCAATGAACACGGGCTTGCCGACAGGCACACAATACAAGCTGACTATTGAGCAGCAGGACGAAGAGCCCGTTCCTGTGGTGAATATCAGCTTCAGCCGTCATGGGATCAGCACCGATTACCATGTGCCGGGCGAGTTCTTTGCCAGTACGGAATACCAGAAGATTCTATCTTTTGCGAACAAAATCAATGGCTTATTTGGTGGTGGCGCGCGCGTTGAACGTGGTGAGCGTTCTGAAAATATTCAATATTTCTCACAAGCCGTTAATTGGTTGCTGGCAGAAGCCCGTCGTGGTCAGCACGTACAGCGCTATAAAGGGCTGGGCGAGATGAACCCTGATCAGCTGTGGGAAACGACGATGGATAAAACCAAGCGTCGACTGTTGCAGGTGAAAATTGAAGATGCGATTGTGGCCGATGAAACCTTCAATACGCTAATGGGCGATCATGTTGAGCCCCGCCGTGAGTTTATTGAGACGCATGCGTTGCAGGTCTCGAACCTCGATATCTAACAACGTTATTTGTGAGCTGAGAGAAGCCTCGTCGCGCTGCTACGGGGCTTTTTTATTGCCTGCAATGTGCTTGTAATGGCCGTTAAGGCCGAAAATAGCCGCTCAGATTATAAATATCTGTCTGAATTAGTGTTAAGCATGATCAAGGCTGAAATCTGCTTTAGAAGCGTTTTAGGTTGTGAGATAGGTAGTAGAAAAGAAAAAGGCCCTGAAAGGGCCTTTTGTCTGTGTGATGAGTTGATTAATGCAGTTTGATTTTCGGGTGTACACTACGACGGAAAATATGCGACAGCGAAAGCATGACGACCCTGAATGGCCCGAACAAGGCCATCTGGTGCATCTTGTACAGAGACAGATACATCAGCCGGGCCATTAGGCCTTCAATCATCATGCTGCCACGACTCAGGTTACCCATCAGGTTGCCGACCGTGCTGTAGCGACCGAGAGAAACCAAAGAGCCGTAGTCATGGTATTCAAACTCAGGTAAATCTTTGCCGTTGAGACGATTGACGATCGATTTGTAGACGACGGAAGCCATCTGATGGGCCGCCTGGGCACGTGGCGGCACGTTCTCGTCGTGGCCCTGCCATTTACAGGCGCAGCAGTCACCAATGGCGTAGACATCATCATCCATGGAGGTTTGCAGCGTTTGGCGTGCAACCAGCTGGTTCATCCAGTTGGTTTCAAGGCCGTCAATATCCTTAAGGAATTCCGGAGCTTTGATACCCGCAGCCCAGACTTTGATTGCAGCCGGGATAACCTTGCCACTTTCAGTTTTGATTTCGTTGTCGTTGACTTCGATAACACGCTCGCCGGTCATGACATTGACGCCAAGCTTGCTCAGCTCGGACAGCGTGGCTTCAGAAATGTTTTCCGGGAGGCCTGGCAGAATACGTTCAGCCGCTTCAATGATGCTGATCTTTACATCCTGTGGATTAACTTCATCCAGACCGTAAGCTGACAGCAGGTGTGAAACTTCGTGAAGTTGCGCGCTTAACTCTATACCAGTCGCACCGGCACCGACAATGGCAATATTGAGCTGCCCTTCATCCAGTGGTTTACCCTGCGTGTGGGCACGCAAATAGGCTTGCAGCAATTTGTTCTGGAAGGTTTCTGCCTGCTTGGTCGTGTCAAGGAACAGGCAGTGTTCACGAACACCTTTGATACCAAAGTCATGGCTGATACTACCTACCGAGATGACCAGATAGTCATAGTCGAAGTTACGGCGGGGAATGATTTCAACGCCGTCATCATTGACTGTCGGAGCAACAGAGATCTGCTTGTTTTTGCGATCCAGGCCATCCATACGACCGAGACGGAAACGGAAGCCGCTGCAGTTAGCCTGGCTCAGGTATTCGATTTCGTCTTCATGAGAATCCAGCGTGCCTGCAGCGACTTCGTGCAGTAGAGGTTTCCAGATATGAGTGTGGGTGCTGTCGACCAGAGTAACCTCGGCCTTACCCTTTTTGCCCAGCTTTTTGCCCAGTTTGGTGACCAGTTCCAGACCACCGGCACCGCCGCCAACAACGACAATTTTTGGAATAGTGTTTGACATTCGCTATGGCTCCAATCCAACGCTGAATTCAGAGCCTGAGGCGAGAATTTGCAAAGCAGCGGACTGCCTCGACAAAAAACAATGAAAACCAACAGACTCTCTAATAAAAACGTGATTTTAACGTAAAAAACCCTATAAAAACTATCTTATTTTTACTATATAGGCCGAGTCTGGCAAAATTTACAGTCTTGACTGACCTTAGAGACTTAAAATGCAAGCAAGGCCTGAAAAACCCCGCCTGGCCTGGGCTGTGACCGGTTCCGGACACTACCTCGAAGAATGCCTGGAAATCGTCCGCGAACTGGAGGATGTTGATCTGTTCTACAGCCGTGCGGGTGAAGAGGTCGTGCGTATGTACGGCTACGACCCGAAATCCATCGTACCGGAAGGCCGCATTTACCGTGACAGAGCCGCCAGTTCGCCGCCGGTAGGCCTGTTTTACCGTGGCGATTACCACACCTTGGTGGTAGCACCGGCAACGTCGAATACCGTCGCGAAAATGGTGCTGGGCCTGTCCGATACCCTGGTCACCAATATTTACGCACAGGCAGGAAAATGCCGCGTACCAAGCATTGTATTGGCGTGTGACACCATTGCCGAAGTTGACACCCCTGCCCCCGATCGTATGGTCAGACTGTGGCCACGTAAAATCGATCTGGAGCACACGGAAAAACTAAAAACCTATGAGGCCACTACCGTCGTTGAATCGGCAGATGAGCTCTTTGCCACGCTGAAACAGCGCCTGGCAGAGGTGGGTTAAACCATCGAAATGGCGCAGAAAATTCTGTTTCTGACCGGCAAACTGGCCGAGCCCAGTGTGCATAAGGTATTGCAGGAAATGGCGCCGCTGCCGTTTGACTACAGAGTGCATCAGATTGGCGTGTCAGTTGCCGCGTTGATGACTGATAAAATGATTGCTAGACGGCTGACGCCAGCTGACTATCAGGATTGTCAGGAAATTATTGTGCCTGGCCGTTGCCGGGGCGATTTGGAAAGCCTCAGCCGGGATTTGGGCATTAAAGTCACCCGCGGTCCGGAAGAGATTAAGGATCTGCCATTACACTTTGGCAAGGCAAAAAAACAGCCCGATCTGAGCCGTTACAGCGTTAATATTTTTGCTGAAATCGTTGATGCGCCGGAACGCAGTATTGAGAGTTTGATCGAGCGTGCTCAGTACTACCAAGCAAATGGCGCTGATGTGGTTGATATCGGCTGCCTACCGGAAGAACCTTTCCCGCACTTGGAAGAGGCAATACACGCTCTACATGAAGTGGGTTTGAAAGTAAGTGTAGACTCACTTTCTTTTCCGGACTTGCAACGTGCGGCTAAAGCAGGCGCGGATTATCTGCTTAGCCTGACCGAAGAAACCATTGATCTGGCGAAAGAGACCGATGCGGTGCCGGTATTAGTGCCAGCAGAACCAGGTTCTTTAGCCTCGCTGGAACGGGCTATGGAAGCCATGGATAAAATCGGTAAACCTTGGATTGCCGATCCCATCCTTGACCCGATTCATTTTGGTTTGACGGCTTCAATTGTGCGTTACCACGAACTGAGGCAGAAATACCCGGATGCGCCCATTATGATGGGAGTGGGTAACCTGACAGAGTTGACCGATGCCGACACCAGCGGGATTAATGCGATGCTATTCGGTATTATTTCCGAGCTGAATATTAATTGTGTCTTAGTAACCGAAGTCAGCCCGCATGCACGCCGCGCGATTCGTGAAGCTGATGTGGCGCGACGGATGATGTTTGCTGCCAAGCAGGATAATGCCCTGCCCCGCGATATCACGGCGGACTTGCTGGTGGCCCATGAGCGACGACCGTTTACCGATACGGCCCAGGAAATCCGCGAGTTAGCGACCAGCATCAAGGATCCCAACTATCGCATTAAAGTCGCCCGCGAGGGGATATTTATGTTTAACCGCGATGGCTTAATGCTGGATACCGATCCGTTTGAGTTTTATCCACAGCTACAATTGAAAGACGATCCCGGCCATGCCTTTTACCTTGGCGTGGAACTGGCGCGGGCCGAAGTCGCTTGGCAATTGGGAAAACGTTATACCCAGGACGAGGATCTGCAGTGGGGCTGTGCGGTTGAACAAGAACAGGAAGATCTGACGCAGCAGAAAGCCGAAGGCACTACCATGAAAAAGCGCGACAAGGATCGCGCCTGTGGCACGGCAGACAAGCCGGAGAAAAAACAGGATCGTGCCTGCGGTACCGCCGAGAAACCCAAAACGAAACAAACACGCGCCTGCGGTACTGCAGAGCCGAGCAAGAATAATAAGGAGCGCCCCTGTGGCACGGCTGACAAGTCGGATACATGAAGTCATTGTGACAACGCTGGACGAATCCGGTCAGCCGCATTCGGCACCGATGGGCATCAGCGAAGTGAATGGTTACTTTTTGGTAAAGCCTTTTAAACCCTCATCTACCTATGAGAATTTAAAACTTCACCGTCAGTGCACCATAAACTATACTGATGATGTGCGGGTGTTTGCCGGTTCGCTGACCGGACGTCGTAGTTGGCCCACCCTGCCCTGCAAAAGCATTGAAGGGGCCTACCTGGAGCAGGCCCTGTCACACACGGAACTGGAGCTGACTCGGTTTGATGATGACGAGCCACGCGCTTGCTTCTATGGTGAGGTGAAAGAAGAAGTCATCCATGCGCCATTCCGTGGTTTCAACCGGGCACAGAGTGCGGTGGTCGAAGCGGCAATTCTGGTGAGTCGTTTGGGCATGCTGACAGAGCAGAAAATCATTGAGGAGATAAACTATCTCCGTATCGCCATCGACAAGACCGCCGGTGACCGGGAACTCGAAGCCTGGGGCTGGCTGATGGTTAAAATTCAACAAGCAGGTATTACTCTCGACCATGACTAGATGGCTGGCAAGCGTACAGTCGCTGAATGAGGCGCAGGCATTAGAAAGCTGTCTGCCGGATATTCTCGATTTAAAAAATCCCAGTAGCGGTGCTTTAGGCGCGCTGCCTTTAACGACGGTTTCAGCGGTGGTCAACTGGCTTGATGGCCGTTGTCTGAGCAGTGCGACCGTGGGTGATTTGCCGATGCAGGCAGACAAGATCGCTAAAGCAATAGTGGCGATGGCCGAAACGGGGGTCGATTATGTCAAAGTCGGCCTGTTTGCCGCTACTAATCTCAGAGCTTGTTTAAACGGCTTAACCCCTACGCTTACAGCCATAAAGGCACCGGTCATTGCCGTGCTGTTTGCTGATGAAGATGTGGAGTTGGATTTGCTTCCCCTTATTCAACAGGCAGGGTTTAGCGGCGTGATGGTGGATACCGCCATCAAAAACGGTCAGAGCTTGCTGACCCATTGGAGTCAGGACAGGCTCAGTAACTTTGTCAGCCAGGCCCGACAACTGAATTTATTATGTGGGCTGGCTGGAAGCTTACGGATAGAAGATATCGACAAGCTGGAACCTTTGGGTGCTGACTATCTGGGCTTTCGTAGCGCTCTTTGCGATCAGCAGCAGAGAACGCGCGGGCTGCAGGCCGCACGGGCACGTTCCGTGCAACAGCGGCTGCATCAGTTCGGTATGGCTTGCTGATAATCAGCTTGTAGCCACTGTGCCCGCGACCAGCCGCATCACTATCGGGCGCACCAGCATTACGCAAATAAACGCTGAAGGCATAGCAACCTGATAGGCGTGTACAGCAGCCAGCAGGTAGCCCTCACCCAAGCCCTGATTAACAGCAGTGATAATCAGGCACATCAATACAGCCATGATGGACGACATATAAAAAGCAAATACAATCGGCGTCAGTTTTGCAGGCAGCTTGCGCCAGTGCAAAAAGCTATCGATCTGTTGTTCTGTTTTTGTTGTCATGGCTGACTCCTCCTTACTCTTACCCTCAGAGTGTATGCCTCATACAACACCTGCACTAGCGGTTTACTGCTAAATAGACTATTAAGCTAAACTTAATAAATAGCAATAATACTGATAGGTAGTGTTTATGGATAATATGCGAGGCGTGGAAAACTTTGTCAGAGCAGTAGAGCTTGGCAGTATTGCTGCGGCAGCCAGAGTCGCAGATATCAGCCCAGCCGCTGCCAGCCAGAATATCGCCCGGCTCGAAGCCGCTTTGGGAGCCAGACTACTCACTCGCACCACCCGTAAGCTGGCGTTGACGGATGCCGGTGAGGTGTATTATCAGCGGGTCAAGGGCTTGTTGCAGGAATTGGAGCTGGCTGAGCAGGCGGTATCTGCCTTACAGGGTGATGTCGGAGGCAAACTCAAAATCGCCTGTTCTGCGGCCTTCGCCCGTCATGTCCTGGCGCCATTGATCCCTGCATTTCAGCAGGCCTATCCGCAAATCAGTATTGAAGTCGTGGCGACCGACAGGCGGGTCGATCATCTTCAGGAAAAAGTGGATGTCAGTATCCGTATCCGTCAGCAGCTGGAAGACGGCATCGTGGCGCGCAAACTGGCCACCGTTCCGCTGCTGTTTTGTGCCACACCGGATTATCTGCAGCGAGCCGGCTGTCCCTCCTCCCCTCAGGCGCTGTTACAGCATGATTGCCTGATGTTCCGGGTACCTGTGGATGGCAAGATTTTCCCCTGGGCCTTTATTCGTGATGGCCAGCGCTATCAGCCGGAACTTCGGGCCCGGTTTATCAGTGATGACATCGATATGCTGGCCCGTATGGCGGCATCTGGTGGCGGCATTACCCGACTGGCAGATTTTGTTGCCCAGCCCTATATCGAGGATGGACGCTTGTGCACGTTATTTAATAAGGAGCGTGGCCCCGATGTGGAGGCTGAAGCGGAACCGCTGGAGTATTATTTCTGCGTGATCGACCGTTATGCTAAAACACCAAAGGTGACGGCACTGTTTGATTTTCTGATGGAAAATTTACCGACAAAATGGCTTTGAAAAAATGAACCGTGCAAAGCTGCACGGTTCATGGTTAGGTTAGGACAAGATTCAGGCTGCGGCATCCAGTCGTAGCTGACGAGCGGCTTCAACCATTGCAATCAAGGCAGGTCTGACTTCAGCCCATTGACGGGTTTTCAAGCCACAGTCCGGGTTCACCCACAAACGTTCCGGCGGGATTCGCTGCGCAGCTTTTTCCATCAGTTCGCGGATTTCTCTCACCGTCGGGATATTCGGGCTATGAATATCATAAACACCCGGGCCGATTTCATTCGGGTAGTCAAAGGCATTAAACACGTCCAGCAGCTCCATATCCGATCGCGAGGTTTCAATGGTAATCACATCAGCATCCATCGCCGCGATAGCCTCGATAATGTCATTGAACTCGCTGTAGCACATATGGGTGTGGATCTGGGTGTCATCGGCGACACCGTTCGCCGTGATGCGGAAACAGTTCACTGCCCAGTCCAGATACTGCTGCCAATCCTGGCGACGAAGCGGCAACCCTTCACGCAGAGCGGCTTCATCAATCTGAATAATGCCGACACCAGCCTGTTCCAGCTCCAGCACTTCATCACGAATCGCCAGCGCCAACTGCAGGCAGGTCGCTGAGCGTGGCTGATCGTCACGTACGAAGGACCAGTTCAGCATCGTCACCGGTCCGGTGAGCATGCCCTTGACCGGTTTCTCGGTTAAAGACTGGGCGTATTGAATCCACGTCACGGTCATCGCCTGTGGACGTGAGATATCGCCGAAAATAATCGGCGGTTTGACGCAGCGTGAGCCATAAGACTGCACCCAGCCATAACGGCTGAAGATATAGCCTTCCAGCTGCTCACTGAAGTACTCAACCATGTCATTGCGTTCGGCTTCGCCGTGAACCAGTACATCCAGACCGACTTTAAGCTGCTCTTCAATCGCATACTGAATCTGTTGCTGCATCTGTGCCTGATAGCTGTGTTGATGAAGTTCTCCTTTACGGTACTGTTGGCGGCTCAGGCGGATTTCCGCTGTCTGCGGGAACGAGCCGATGGTAGTGGTCGGAAACAAAGGCAGCGGTAAACGAGCTTGTTGCTGTCGGATGCGCTGTGTATAACTATTTTGACGTTCGCTCATGTCGGCAGTGACAGCGGCCAGACGCTGCTGAACAGCCGGGTTATGCACTTTCGCTGAGTGTTTACGTGCGCTGATCGCAGCGTGATTGCTTTGCAGGGCTTCGGTGACCTGTTCCCTGCCCTGATTCAGCGCAGTGGCAATAATAGTCAGCTCATCCAGTTTTTGTACCGCAAAGGCCAGCCAGTTGGCGATATCGGCATCCAACTCGTCTTCCTGTGCCAGATCCACGGGCACATGCAGCAAGGAACAACTGGGTGCCAGCCATAGCCGTTCGCCTAGGCGCTGGCTTAGTGGTTCAAGCCAGTCGAGCAGGCTGTTGAGATCCGTTTTCCAGATATTGCGACCGTTGATAATGCCCAGAGACAGAACTTTGTGGGCCGGTAGCCAATCGATGACCTTAATCACTTCATCGCGGGCATTGACGGCATCAATATGCAGGCCAGCGGTGGGTAATTCACAGGCCAGGTTGAGGTTCTCACGCAGTGGCCCGAAATAGCTGGTCAAAAGTAAACGTGCAGGCGTTTTATTCAACGCAAAATAGGCCTGTTGCAGGGCATGCTGCCAGTCGCTGTCGAGCTCGGTGGCGAGAATCGGTTCATCAATCTGTACCCAGTCGGCGCCGGCTTCGACCAGTTCGCTGAGGCACTGTTCATATACCGGTAGCAGGTGCTTGAGCAGATCCAGTTTATTACTGTCATCTTTGGCTTTACCTAACCATAAGTAACTGACAGGGCCGAGTAATACCGGTTTTGCCTGGTGGCCCTGATTTACGGCTTCCTGATACTGCCCCAGCAAACGTACAGCATTGAGCTCAAATGTGGTATCGGCGCTGAATTCAGGCACCAGATAATGGTAGTTGGTATCAAACCACTTGGTCATTTCAGCCGCTGCCGTGGTTTGCTGTTGCAAGGCCGTGCTGCTGCGTCCGCGTGCTGCCTGAAAATAGCGATCGCTGTCTGCCAGTGATGCATCGGTACGCTCTGGCAGGTTACCCAGTAACAGGCTGGTATCGAGCACATGATCATAAAATGAAAAATCAGCGACCGGCAGCCAGTCGAGTTCTGCTTGTTGTTGCCAGTGGTTTTTGCGCAGATCGGCTGCGGTCTTTTCCAGCTCTAGCAATGATGATTCACCTTTCCAGTAGCTTTCCAGTGCAAATTTAAGTTCACGGCGTTTACCGATACGCGGAAAGCCGAGGTTATGTGTGGTTGCCATGTTATGTCCTTGTTTGTGGTTTGGCGGCCATTGTAAGGACGGCAACTGATAAGTAATAATGTTGATTTTCACCTTAATCATAAGAAAATCTTATAGATGATCGAGCGTAGCCACTTAAAGATTATTCAGGCCCTGGCCGAGCATGGCAGTTTGACCGCCGCTGCCAATGCCCTGTTTGTGACCCAGCCGGCGCTGTCACATCAGATCCGTTACCTGGAACAGAAGTTGGAGATCAGTCTGTGGCAGCGAGAGGGCCGTAAACTGCGGCTGACACAGGCCGGCGAGTTACTGCTGCGTGTGGCGCGTCAGGTCTTGCCGGTGTTGGAGCAGTCCGAACAGACCTTGAAAGCCTTCGCCGATGGTAAACAGGGAATCTTACGACTCGGGGTTGAGTGTCATCCCTGCTACGAGTGGTTAAAGGGCATCCTTGCTGAATACCTAGTGATGATGCCGAAAATGGACGTGGATATCGTGCATAAATTCCAGTTTTCAGGACTGGAGGGACTACTCAATTTTCATATTGATTTGCTGGTCACACCGGACAAGGTCAAGCAACAAGGGCTGGTATTCGAGCCTTTGTTTGACTACGAACTGGTGTTGTTAATCGCCAAAGACCATACGCTTGCGAAAAATGACAGTGTTGAAGCTGAGGAGTTATCGGGTGAGTTATTACTTACCTTCCCCGTTCCACATGAACGGCTCGATATCTATACCCAGTTTCTGATGCCGGCGGGCATAAACCCGGCTCATAAGGTGATGGAGTCGCTGGATATTATGATTCAGATGGCAGCGCTGGGACGTGGCGTGACGGTACTGCCTGACTGGCTGGCAAGGCAATACGAATCACAGCTTGCGGTAACGACGGTGCGACTCGGTAAAAAAGGGGTGATGAAAACCCTGTTTGCTGCAATGCGTGAGGGAGAACAGTCGACACCCTACATGCAACGCTTTGTTGAACTGGGCCAGCAGCGAGGAATTACTCAGTACTGATCGGAATCAACTGTCCAAAACCCGATAAAGCATTTCACGAATGCTTTGCGGTTCAAACGGTTTATCCATGATGGCCGAGACGCCAGCCTGTTGTACATGATTAAGCCGGGCTTCATTGTTTTCGGTGGTGGCCATCAGGATCGGCATGACCACATCACCAATATCAGTGCGGACATACTCAACCAACTCCTGCCCATCCATTTCCGGCATATTGAGATCGGTGACCATCAGGTCATAACTACCGGCAGCAAGCAGTTCGACAGCCTGACGACCATTTTCAGCAGTATCGATTTGCACTATACCCATACTGCCCAGAACGCGGCTGATGTGATTGCGCGAGGTATAACTGTCATCAACAATCAATACCTTTAGCTCACTGACGTCATAGCTTTGTAAGTCGAGCTCTTCGGGGTCGATGACATCCAAGGTCGCACGAATCGCACGCTGTAAGTCATCATGATTAAATGGCTTGGGCAATATGGCCATAACACCAGCCTGGCGAATGGGTTCTAGAGCGTCGTGGCCGGTTTCACTGGAAATCAGCATAAAAGCCATCTCCTGATCGGCCTGCTGTGTGCGTGCTTTGGCGATCAGTTCTGCGGCACTCATTTCCGGCAGGTACATTGCGGTAATCACCAGATCCGGCGGATAGATGGCCATCTGGGCAAGTGCCGCTTCGGCACTACTGACGCCTTCAATATTGCTGATACCAGCCTGTTGCAGGTGACGCATAATCAGTTTGAGCTGCATGGTAGAAGGCTCTACCAGCAGAATTGACAGGTCTGCGCTGGTTAATGACATAAAGATCTCTCAGGGTCTTACCAGGCCAGTATCGACCTGATCACGGGTGGCTTTATCTGTGAGTAATTCGATAATGTTCAAGGCAAAATCCATTGCTGTTCCTGGGCCGCGAGAGGTCAGCACCTTGCGGTCAATGACAACCGGTTCATCACGAAGACTGATTTGAGGCCATGTTTCGGTATCCAGCGTGCCCGGATAACAAGTTGCTTGTTTACCGTTCAATACGCCTGATTCGGCAAGTACCAGGGGTGCAGCACAAATCGCGGCGATAAACTTATCAGCCTGTTGCTGACGTGTGATTAGTGCATGAATGCGCTGGTCGGCATTGAGATGCGTGGTGCCGGGCTGACCGCCCGGCAATAACAGCATGTCGAACTCATCGTTGAGTACATTATCCAGCAGGGTATCGGCAACCAGGGCAACCTGCCGGCTGGCCGTCAGCTGTCGCTGACCGCTCAGGCTGGCCGTGGTCACCGTAATCCCGGCACGTCGTAACAGGTCTATCAGGGTGACAGCTTCCAGCTCTTCACAACCTTCAGCCAAGGGAATAAGCACACTGGCCATAACACCCTCCAGACTATCGATTCAGGATAGTCATACCTTTCAGCAGGTTCAACGCTTGAGACAGCATGTAGTCACTGACTTCCAGTGGCTGCTCGACTTGTTTTTCCTCGCTACCAGCCGCGGCATCTGTGTTAGTGCTCTCGTCTGCTTCACCATTGCCATTTTCCAGATGATGAGCCAAATCACGCTCACGCAGTGGGGTGAATTCGCTTTCTTCGACCTCAGCTATACGGATGCCATTGATTTCGATATCCGGCACAATGCCTTCAGCCTGAATCGAGCGGCCTGATGGCGTGTAATAACGGGCCGTTGTCATTTTGACAGCGGTTTCATTGGTCAATGGCATCACGGTTTGTACCGAGCCCTTACCGAAGGTTTTACCGCCGAGAATGATGGCGCGTTTCTGATCCTGCAGGGCACCGGCAACGATTTCAGAGGCTGATGCAGAGCCGCCGTTGACCAGCACAATCAATGGTGCGCCCTTGAGCAGATCATCCGGTGTGGCGTGGAATTTCTGATCGGAGTCGGCGATGCGGCCTTCGGTATAGACAATCATGCCTTTGGTGATAAAGGCATCCGATACGTCTACCGCAGCTTCTAAAACACCGCCGGGATTATTACGTAAATCCAGAACCAGGCCATTCAGTTTGCCACCATTTTCTTCTTTCAATGCACTGATGGCTTCACGCAGGCTGGCACCGGTACGTGACTGGAAGGTGGTGATACGGATGTAACCGTAACCGGGCTCCAGCATTTTGCTTTTCACGCTTTCCACTTTGATAATCGCGCGGGTCAGTTCGACCTTGAGTGGCTTGTCTTCACCTTCTCGAATGATAGTAAGTAATAACTTCGACCCGGGTTCGCCACGCATAATATCAACAGCTTCGTTAAGGGTCATACCCTTAACTGGGGTGTCATCCAAGCGGATAATCAAATCGCCGGACTTGATTCCAGCCTTGGCGGCTGGTGTGTCGTCAATCGGGGTAACGACTTTGACAAAGCCGTCTTCCATGCTGACTTCAATACCGAGTCCACCGAACTGACCGGAGGTGCCTTCACGTAATTCTTGGAAGTCTTCTAAATTGAGGTAAGTTGAGTGCGGATCCAGACCGGACAGCATGCCTCGGATAGCATTCTCGATGAGCTGTTTGTCTTCAACCGGTTCGACATAGCTGCTTTTGATTCTGCCGAAGATTTCGGAGAAGGTTCGCAAGTCTTCCAGCGGAAGATCGGGCTTAACGGCTTCCTTGTCAGCAAACACCATCTGGCCGAATACCAAGCTGGCACCCAGCATGACGCCGCTGGTGATAAGACCGATATCGCGTTTAAACAAGCTCATAAAATATCCTTCGTTTTAGCCACCGCTTAACCTCGACCCGCCAGCCATTTCATGGGGTTGGTCGGATTACCGCGATGGCGAATTTCAAAATAAAGTCCGCTCAGACCGCGAATTCCCTGCTCGCCTGACTGGGCAATGATTTCACCCGGCTGGACGGTTTCACCCGCCTGTTTCAGCAGCGCATCGTTATTGCCATACAGGGTCATGTACTGTTCACCATGATCAATGATGATCAGCAAACCGAAACCTCGCAGCCAGTCAGCAAACACAACGCGGCCAGCCGCAGTGGCTTTGACATCATTGCCGGTGGGAGAATCTATAACAATACCTTGCCACTTGAGTTTACCAAGATTTCGCGGGCTGCCATAGCTTGCCAGCAGTTTTCCCTGCACGGGCCAGTTCAGCTTACCTGTCAGACGTGAAAAAGGGGTATTTGGTTTCGGTGGCGGCAGTATTTTGGGTGGCTTAGTGTTAGCCGTCTGTTGCTTCTCTTGCTTCTGCTGGTTTTGTTGTTTCTCATGCTCGGCTTTTTCACGGGCAAGTTGCTGCTCGCGCTCACGCGTCAGCCTGTCCAGCAAAGATTGCAGGTTGCTCTCTTCTTCTTTGAGGTTGGCCAGCTTGGCATCCTGACTGGAGATGGAGCTATCCAACGCGGCGAGTGTGGCTTTACGTTTTTGTGTTTCCTGTTCCAGCAGGCGTTGTTTGTCCAGTTGTTCCTGTCGGCTGGTTTCCAGTGATTGCTGGGCGAGTAGTAATTCCTGCTGTTCCTCATTGAGTTGACTTAACAGCTGACTGATAGTTTCCAACTGTTGCTGGCGGGCCTGGTGGAAATAGTGAAAGTAGGTGCTGCCCCGGCTCAGGGTGGCGATATCCTGTTGGTTGAGCAGCATTTCCAGATAGCTAGGTTCGGCGTTGATAAAGGCGGCACGCATTTGGGCATAGAGTGCATCCAGTTGCTGCTGTTGCTCTGCTTCCTTGATCCCGGCCACTTCACGCAGTTGTTTCAGTGTCTGGTCTTTCTCGGTGATTTGTTGCTCCAGCGTATGCAACTCACGGTTAAGGGCAGAGACGCGCTGACTCTGTTCTTCCAACTGAGCATAGAGCTCATCACGACTGGCTTTTTTGTCAGACAGATCGGCGCTGAGGCTCTTGATTTCCTCGCGCACGGAGTCGAGCTTTTGCGTGTTACTGTCGGCCGCGAGGCCGGCAGTAAACAGCAAAAACGCAATAGCGAGCGAAACAGGCTTTAACACAAGGCGCTTAAGCTTTTGGCTCAATCAGCAGGTGTTTGCTCATTTCCGCTGGGATCGGTAAGCCCATCAGCGTCAACATGGTCGGGGCGATATCTGACAGTGTGCCATGTTCATGGCATACAGCGTCACGACCGGCAAATAGCAGCGGTACGACATTATTGGTGTGGGCAGTATGCGGCTGGCCGGTTTCATGGTTTGCCATACGCTCGGCATTGCCGTGATCGGCAGTGACGATCATTTCGCCGCCAACAGATTCCAGCGCCTGCCAGACAGTGCCAAGGCAGGTATCCAGAGTTTCAATGGCTTTGACTGCAGCATCAAATTTACCGGTATGACCGACCATATCAGCATTGGCGAAGTTACAGATAATGACGTCGTACTTTTCGCTTTTGATGGCTTCAGCCAGTTTGTCTGCGACTTCCGGTGCGTTCATTTCCGGCTGCAGGTCGTAGGTATCCACTTTGGGTGACGGCACCAAGATGCGGTCTTCACCTTCAAACGGGGTTTCTACGCCGCCATTGAAGAAGAAGGTCACGTGCGCATATTTTTCTGTTTCAGCGATACGTAGTTGTTTGAGGCCGAGAGAAGACAGGTAGGCACCGAGGATGTTTTTCATCTTCTCGTTGGGGAAGGCAATCGGTGAGCTATAGTCTTTTTTGTACTCCGTCAGCGTCACGTAGTCGGCAAGTTCAATTACACGTAGACGCTCAAAGCCGTCAAAGTCCGGCTGAATAAAGCACTCGGTCAGTTCACGAGCACGGTCGGCGCGGAAGTTCATAAACACCACGCTGTCACCGTCTTCAATACGAACGGTTTCACCGATAGTGGTGGGCTTCACAAACTCATCTGTTTCTTCGCGGGAATAGGCCTGGCTGAGTGCTTCAGTAGCAGAGTCAGCATGAAACTCGCCTTCGCCCTCTGAGATCAGACGATACGCTTTTTCAACGCGGTTCCAGCGCTTGTCACGGTCCATCGCATAAAAGCGTCCGACCATTGAAGCCAGGCGGCCTTTGCCAAGTGCAGCAAACACAGCTTCCAATTTATCAATCGCTGGCTGTGCGCTCTGTGGTGCGGTGTCACGACCATCAAGGAAAGCATGGACGAATACATCGTTGGCACCGCGGTCGACAGCCAGTTTGACCATAGCGTGGATATGTTCTTCATGACTGTGAACGCCACCGTCAGACAACAGTCCGAAGATATGAACGGCTTTGCCGTTAGCGGCCGCTTTATCGACAGCCGCAGTCAATACCGGGTTATGGAAAAAGGCACCGTCGTCGATGGCTTTGCTGATGCGGGTGAATTCCTGATAGACCACACGTCCGGCGCCCAGATTAAGGTGACCAACTTCCGAGTTACCCATTTGGTCGCCGGGCAGACCAACGCCCAGGCCGGAGGCATTGATTAATGTGTGAGGGTAACGTTCCCAGAGCTGATCCCAGACAGGCGTGTTGGCAGCAAGAATGGCATTGTTATCCGGATCTTCGCTGTATCCCCAGCCATCCATGATAATCAGCGCCAATGGTCGGTGTTTACGAGTCATCAAAAAGTCCTTAAAGCTAGTGGTGGTCGGGCTCTCTTGTGGCTGACCTGTGTCTCTTATATTAATCAGCGTAGCAGCCGTGTATTATATGGGCTTTTGTGATGAAATACAGTCACCAGCCGCTGCGACTTTGTTCGCGGATCAGGCAGGAAAGCGCGGTTTCATCGGCTTTGCGCTGCCATTGGGCAGGAACTATTTGCTGTCAGGCAACGATTTTGTCTGATTAGACGCTGGACTCCTGCGGCAGGCATCAACACGATATTTGAGAAAGGGGTGAAATGGAAAATCTGGGTGAGTTTATTGTTAATCACTGGATTCTGGTCTCTGCCTTTGTGGTTTTGTCCTGGCTGGTGTTTTCTGACTCAATAAACCGCAGACTGAGCGGCCTGCAGCCTTTGGCTGCAACCGAAGCAGTACGGCTGGTCAATCAGCAGAAAGGTAAATTCCTGGATGTGCGTGATGACAGCGAGTTCGAAAAAGAACATATCGCTGATGCGATTCACCTGCCGCTCGCCAAACTGGCTGAAGCGGAAAGTCAGATCAAAAACAAAACGCAACCACTGGTGATCGTCTGTGCCAGTGGTCAGCGCTCACGCACTGCGGCCAAGCAGCTGCGTAAACAAGGCTTTGAACAGGTCTACGTGCTCACAGGCGGTTTACATGCCTGGAAAGAGGCGAAATTGCCTCTGTTCAGTTAATTCGAATTTGGCAGGGTTGTATTGTGGCTAGCGTTATCGTTTATTCATCCGCTCATTGTCCTTATTGCGTTATGGCTAAGCAGTTACTTGAACGCAAGGGCGTGAACTTTAAGGAAATTCGCGTTGATTTGGATCCGTCCAAACGCGAAGAAATGATGCAAAAGAGCCGGCAGCGTACCGTGCCTCAGATTTTCATAAATAATAAAGCCATAGGCGGCTACACTGATTTGGTGGCGATGGATCGTGCCAAACAGTTAGACAGCCTTCTGGCGCAATCTTAAACAGAGAAGGAAGAAAGATGGCTGAAGAAAATGCAGCAGCAGGTGAAGAGCAAAAACCACGCTTTATCATCCAGAAGGTTTACACCAAAGACGTCTCATTCGAGTCGCCTAACTCACCGGAAATGTTCCGTGAAGAGTGGCGTCCAAAGCTTGACCTGCAATTAGGTAACGAATACAAGCGCATCGACGAAGACAACCACGAAGTGGTGCTGTCGGTCACAGTTACTGCCAAGGTTGATGATAAAGTCGCGTTTTTGGTCGAAGTCAAACAGGCAGGTATTTTCACCCTGACCGGTTACACCAATGACGAAATGGGTCCCCTGCTAGGCAGTTACTGCCCGAACTCGCTGTTCCCGTTTGTACGTGAAGTGGTGTCTGATCTGGTTCTGAAGGGTGGCTTCCCTCAATTGGTGCTGGCACCAGTGAACTTTGATGCGATGTACATGCACCAGAAAGAGCTGGCACAGAAACAAGCGCAGGAAAAAGCACAAGCGACCCACTAATAACGGCATAGTCAGTGATGAAGCTGAATCCAACGCTGGTGATCGGTGCTGGTGCCTGGGGCACCGCGCTGGCGCTGGCGATTGCCCGTAAAGGCCATGAAGTCTGGCTGTGGGGCCGTGATAAAGAGCAAATGCAGGCCATGCAGGCAACTCGAACTAATTCGCGTTATCTGCCGGGTATTAAATTTCCGGAGTCATTGAAATTAGTCGATGATTTTGAGCAAGCGGTTCGCCAAAGTCGTCACGTCTTGGTTTCTGTGCCCAGTAAAGCTTTTGTGTCGATGCTGCAAACTATCAAGCCTCTGTTGGCGGATAATGTCCCGGTCAGCTGGGCAACCAAGGGGCTGACACCGGATAAAGGTGAATTGCTGTTTGATGCGGCTACAAAGATTTTAGGTGACAAGCATGCGCTGGCGGTGATTTCCGGACCGTCTTTTGCGGCCGAAGTGGCCAGTAATTTACCGACCGCTGTCACTGTTGCGTCACCGGATCAACCCTTTGCTGATGCGTTAGTCGAACTGATGCATTCTCAGACACTGCGGATATACACCACGCATGACATGCTCGGTGTGCAAATCGGTGGTACTGTCAAGAATGTCCTGGCAATTGCGGCGGGTATTTCTGATGGGTTGGGTTATGGTGCCAATGCCCGTGCGGCATTGATCACGCGCGGCATGGCAGAGATTCGTCGGCTGGCTGCGGTATTGGGTGCGGAAACGGAGACCCTCTTCGGGCTGGCAGGTATTGGTGATTTGATACTGACCTGTACTGATGATCAAAGCCGTAATCGCCAGTTGGGGCTTGCGATCGGTCGTGGTCTGAGTGTCGATGACGCGGTCAAAGAGGTTGGCAAAACAGTAGAAGGCATGCATGCTGCGCGAGAAGTGTTGCTGCGGGCCAGACAAGCGAATGTGGAAATGCCGATCGTCGAACAGGTATGCAAAATTTTGTTTGAAGGTTACGATCCGCGTGAATCAGTCCAAGCATTATTATGCAGGGAACAGAAAGCGGAAATCAGGCGTCCGGCCTGATACCGGGTTAATTAAAAGAGGAAGAATCTTATGCGAGGCATTGTGAAGTACAGCGCAACGATCGCCGCGGTGATCATGCTCAGCGTGGGCCTGAGCGGCTGTGGTACGCTCAAACGAGACGAGCCCAAGACCCAGATTAGCGCTGAGGGTAAGACCGTGTTCGAAGCGGGCTTGCAGTATGTGCAGATTGAAAATCGTGATGTCGCTGGTGTTGCTAATGATCACCCTCTCTCAATTTCGTCTGAGAGCATGCGTACCGTACTGGAATCCCTGTATGTATCTGAAACAGTGCTGTTCAAAGAACGTCAGACCCCACTGTTCTCCGCCTATGAGCTGCAGGTTCTTAGTAATGCACTGTCTTCAGGGTTGGCCAGAGCAGAGTCGAATGAGGACGTGACTTTTGTCATGATTGGTTCTCATCAGGCCACTATTTCAAAAGAACAGATGACTACCTCTGCACGGGTTTTTTACAGCGGGGGTCGGCTGAACTTTATCTTCGGTAAAGTTCGTGAGATATACCGTGATAAGGATCCAGTCACTGGTCAACCTATTGACCGCCGGACAAATCCTCTGTTGCCGGGTACTCGTCGTGTAGATTCTGAACCTAATATTCGGGTGGCTCTGGATAATGGTCAGTCCTACTACACCGATCCAGAAACCGGTAAAGAGCGTACAGACTGGATTATTCTGGATATCCCGACAGTGCTGGCAACAATGGCTGAGCGTAAGGCTGAAGGCCAAGACGGTTTCCTGAGCCCTGAACTGCGAGAAGATATTGCCCGTAACAAGCAGGAAACCAGTAATCTGCGTGAAGATATGGCGAATATCAAAGAAGTGCTGTTTGAAATGAGCGACAAGCTCGACAAACTGCAAAAAGAGTTGGATACGATGAAGTCGGAATAAGCGACATCATCTTCGAAAAGGCGCCTCAGGGCGCCTTTTTTGTTTTACAGCTGGTATCGCCTATCGTTGAGCTTTAGCCGTGGTAGCGTGTGCATATCACGACACAAAGACAGCACTTTAAACTGATGCCCCATCGCCCCCGGCAGTAACAGCTGTTTCAAAGCGTTGCTTTGTTGTAACCAGTCTGCTTCATTCAGATTGTGCTGCAGTCCTGCTGCCAGCATGGTGATATCACCGGCTAGTAAAAAATCAGCCTGCTCTTGAAAGCCACAGATTTGCAGCCCACTGTTAAAAGCTGTTTCTGCGAGTGAAGTGAACTCAACATGGGCGGTAATATCCTGCAAACCAGGGAGGATCAGCGGATTATCATGCGCCTGATGCTGGTAATAGCAGCGTAAGCTGCCCTGCGTGCGATCAGCACGATAGTGCTCCTCGAAGCTGTAACCGTAATCGATTAGCAGAATAAGGCCACGCGACAATTTGTGGGCGAGGCTATGCAGCCAGTCAGCGGCGAACAGACAGACTTCCGTCCGGTAAGGCAGATCGTCAAGCTGAGACTGAATCTGTTCGGCTTTCTGCTCCAGCCGTGATGATGAGAGCGACTCTGTTTGCCAGATAAAGTTTTGCTGATCGAGACTAACTCCGACTTCCCCTACGCCATCCTCAGTGAAGTTAAGTAGGTGAACCGGCATCGCATCACAGACTTCATTGGCCAGCATCACGCCTTCGAAGTTCTCAGGAATATCTTCGACCCAGTAAATCCGCTGGCTCAGTGCGCTGGGCAGTTGGTTTAGTAGTTCTTGCTGGCGTTGCTGCAAATCGGCACTGGGCTCTAGTATAAAATAGCGTGATGGCAAGGCATCCAGTTCTGTCAGTCGTTGTACTATTGACTCAGCCAGCCGCCCGCTGCCTGCACCAAATTCGAGTATGTTGTAATCCGGTATTTGCTTGTGCACATCAGTGAGGTGGGTGGCGATGGCCGCGCCAAATAGAGGTGAGGTCTCGGGCGCAGTAGTGAAATCCCCGCCCCACCCCAGTTTATGACTACCGGCACTGTAGTAGCCGAGCCCTGGCGTATACAGGCACTGCTGCATATAGTCGGCAAAACTGATCCAGCCCTGGTTGGCCACAATCGATTCCCGGATCTGCTGCGCCAGTTGTTCGCTGTGTTGTTGCGCTGTCAGGTCGTCAGGGGCTATCGTAAACATCTCAGTCATCAGGCAAAAAAATCATGTCGCAAAAAAAGGTTTTGGTTACCGGCACCAGTCGCCGGGTGGGTCTGCATATTGCCAAGCGCTTGCATCAGGATGGCTATGCGGTACTCGCACATTACCGCAGCGAGACCGAGGGTGTCCAAGAATTAAAGGGGCTGGGCATTGAGACCATCCGTGCCGATTTTGACAGCCGTGATAGCATTCTGGAGTTTGTCACCCGGCTACGCCATCAGTACCGCAGTCTACGGGCGATTATTCACAATGCCTCAAGTTTCACTCCTACAGATGATGACTTGGCCCGTGCTGCAGAACAGTATGAACTGTTCTTCTATGTGCATATGATGGGGCCATTTCTGATTAATCAGGGCCTGCAGGATCGCCTGCAGGGCGATGAGGGTAATCCGGCCGATATTATTCATATCACCGATATTAATGTGGAAAACCCAACCCCGCGTTTCGATATTTATGGCACGACCAAGGCTGGCCTGCACAATATGACCTTGGCGCTGGCGAAGAAGTTGGCACCCAACATTAAGGTCAATGCCATAGCCCCGGGGCCGGTGTTATTTACAGAATCACATAGTGAGGAAGTTCGGCAGGCGATGATGGATGAAACGCCGCTGGCCCGGGAAGGCGGGGCCGAACCGGTGTATCTGGCGATTAAAAGCGTGCTGGACAACCCTTTTCTGACGGGCGTATCAATCCCGGTGGATGGTGGTCGCCGTCTCTCCAAACGTTAAGCCGTCGAGAGTCAGCGCTGTGCCTGATTGCAAAGTCGGCGTGGCGATATCTTTGATAAGGTAAGCACGCAGCTCATCCATCAAGGGATAGAGAAAATACTCATCGGTAATGCTGCTGGCACTGCGCTGCCAGTCTGAGCGGCTGCCGAAATGGCATAGAATATCCAGATCGGCTGGGCGATCTTTGTGTTTGCTGTTCGGATCACAGCGGTCGCGGCCTAATGTGACCTCAATCTGGTTACACAGACGTTTGAGTTCATCCTGCGCCATATCGGTTTCGATAAACGCCACGGCATTGAGGAAATGGCGGTGGCTGTTCATGCCGACCGGCGGGATATGTACTACCCGGCTCAGATGCAAAGTGCTGAAACATTTCAGCAGCAGATCTATCATGCCGAGTACATTCTGCTCAGGGTCAATATTACTGCCTAGTCCGAGCAGGTAACCCCCTGCCACTGCCAGCATCAGCGGCTACGCTCAATCACGATACGGGCGATATTCTGACCATGTAAGGCGACCGGTTTGCTCAAGGTCAGCTTGAGTTTCGGAATCGGGAATTCTTCCAGCAACATCGCGCTCAGTTCTTCAGCCAGCGTTTCAATCAACAGGTATTCGCTATTTTTGACAAAGGTGACAATGCGCTGGGCGATAGCACCATAATCCAGAGTTTTACTGATATCTTCGGTTGCCGCGGCGGGACAGATATCCCAGTCCATTTCCAGATCAAAACTCAGTGTCTGCTGGGTCTGGCGTTCCCAGTCATAAATACCGATAATCGTGTCTATCTTGAGGTCGTTAAGAAAAATTTTATCCATCTGGAGCGCTGCTTTAATGGTGGCAATCCACTGTTGACGACTATAATGTCGCCACAGTCATAACAGGTCGCATCATACCATGCTTGAAACATTCGCTTTGCCTCTTGTCTTGCTCTTCATCGCCTATTTATTTGGCTCGCTGAACAGTGCCATTGTGTTGTGCAAGTTTGCCAGCCTGCCCGATCCACGTACCCAAGGCTCCGGTAATCCGGGGGCGACCAATGTCCTGCGTTTTGGTGGCAAGAAACTGGCTGCGACAGTGCTGTTTTTTGATGTGCTAAAAGGCGTGATTCCCGTATTGATTGCCCATCTACTGGATTTGCCTATGGTTTGGGTGGCGGCCACCGCTTTCGCTGCGTTTTTGGGGCATCTCTACCCTGTGTTTTTCCAGTTCAAAGGCGGTAAAGGGGTGGCGACGGCATTGGGTGGTTTTATTGCCTTGTCCCCTACTCTGGCAGTGGCTGGTTTATTAACTTGGCTGATAGTGTTTGCGCTGAGTCGTCTTTCTTCACTGTCGGCTTTAACTGCCGCCGCATTGGCACCAGTTTATAGCCTGTGGATTATTGACAGTGTCGGTGCGCGCTGGCTGATTTTACTGATGTCACTGATGCTGATTGCCAGACATCACACCAATATTCGCCGTCTTATCAGTGGTGACGAAGAAAAATCCTAAGGCGGGCTGAGTTCATCCATAGGCCAGCGAGGTCTGACGCCGAAGGTTGGTGAGTCCTGCATCACAAAGGCCTGCTGGCGAATCGCGCCGGCAAAGGCGATCATTGCGCCATTATCACTACAGAACTGCATACGCGGATAGAACACGTCCACGCCGGGCATGGCATCGAGTTTTTCACGCAGGGCTTTGTTTGCACTGACACCGCCGGCAACCACCAGGCGCTTATGCCCGGTCTGTTTCAACGCCCTTTTGCATTTGATCGCCAAAGTCTCAACCACGGCTGTCTGAAACGCCAGGCAGATATCCGCTTTATCCTGCTCGGTTTGCTCGCTGTCGAGCCAGGTATTCATGGCAAAGGTCTTGAGACCACTGAAACTGAAATCCAGTCCCGGCCGGTTGGTCATTGGCCTTGGAAATTCAAAACGGCCTGCTGTGCCCTCTTCTGCCTTGGCAGCGAGATACGGGCCGCCGGGATAATCCATGCCCAGCAGTTTGGCGGTTTTATCAAAGGCTTCACCGACCGCATCATCAATCGATTCGCCCAGTAGTTCGTACTCGCCAACACCCTTCACATCAACAAGCAATGTATGCCCACCGGATACCAGTAAGGAGACGAATGGAAACGCCGGGGCGCGATCTTCCAGCAACGGCGATAAGAGATGCCCTTCCATATGGTTAATAGGCAGCGCAGGCTTGCCCAATGCCCAGGCTAAGCTGCGGCCAATGGCAGCACCCACCAGTAAAGCGCCGGCCAGGCCGGGTCCGGCGGTATAAGCCACGGCATCGATATCATCACGTTCGAGGCCTGCTTGCTCCAACACCTCTTCGAGCAATGGCAGGGTTTTACGGATATGATCGCGTGAAGCCAGTTCTGGCACCACACCGCCATATTCGGCATGCAGCTCGACTTGGCTGAACAAAGCATGTGCCAGCAGGCCTTTGTCGGTGTCATAGACAGCCACACCGGTTTCATCACAGGAAGATTCGATGCCTAAAACGCGCATTTTTGATCCGAATTCAAATTGTTAACAGCCGATATTATGCCTTTTTTTGAATTAAAGTGATTTAACTGTTTGCTTTCTGAATGATATTTCGTACAATTGGGGGTTTTCCAAACAAGAATTGGGTAGGGAATATTAATGCCATCAGTACGAGTTAAAGAAAACGAGCCGTTTGACGTTGCACTGCGCCGTTTCAAGCGTTCATGCGAGAAAGCTGGCACTGTTGCCGAATCACGCGCTCGTGAAGCTTATGAAAAGCCAACTACTGCTCGCAAACGTGCAGCAGCAGCGGCAGTAAAACGCCACCAGAAGAAACTGGCTCGCGAAAACGCAAGCCGCGTTCGCCTGTACTAAGCGTTAAATAAAAGCTCAGAGTTATGCCTGCAGAAGCGAGTCCACTCAAGACTACCATTATGGATAGCGTCAAAGACGCGATGCGCGCCAAAGAAAAAGAGCGCCTCAGCGTTTTACGCCAGATTACGGCGGCTATCAAACAGGTGGAAGTTGATAATCGTGCTGACTTGTCTGATGACGACATCGTAGTCATTCTCACTAAAATGACTAAACAACGTCGAGAAGCGCTGGATCAGTTCGAAAAAGCAGGTCGTGATGATTTGGCTTCGATTGAAAAAGCAGAGTTAGTCGTTATCGAAGAATTTCTGCCAACTCCATTGAGCGAAGAAGAAATTGCGGAAGCGATTCAGGCAGCGATTGCCGAAGCCGGCGCTTCCAGCATCAAGGATATGGGCGCGGTGATGAATGTCTTGCGTCCTCAAATCCAGGGTCGTGCCGATATGGGTGCGGTCAGCGGACAAGTTAAGGCGGCGCTGAATAACTAAGGCCGTCTTAGTAGTCATCTGTTTTTCCAGACAGAGGCTTAATGTTTCCGCACGATTTCAGCCATAATAGCGATTATGGCTGGTCAAATCCCCACACAATTCATAGACGAGTTGCTCGCGCGCATCGATATCGTAGATGTTATCGATGCGCGGGTTGCACTCAAAAAGGCAGGCAAAAATCTCCACGCCTGCTGCCCTTTCCATAACGAAAAAACCCCGTCTTTTACTGTCAGTCAGGAAAAGCAGTTCTATCACTGTTTTGGTTGTGGTGCACATGGCACCGCCATCGGCTTTTTGATGGAGTACGATCAGCTCAGTTTTCCCGAAGCCATTCAGGAACTGGCCGATCAGGTCGGCATGCAGGTACCGACTACGCAGCAGGCCAGCCTGTCGCCTGCCAAACAGAATCTCTACGATTTGATGGATAAGGTCGGACGTTACTACGTTCATCAGCTACACAATCACCCGCAACGTCAGCCATTTCAAGACTACCTGCAGCGGCGCGGTCTCTCTGCCGCTACCATTGAAGCCTTTGGCCTGGGTATGGCGCCGGATGGGTGGGATAACGTGCTTCGTACCTTCGGCAGTGATCAGCCAACGACTAAACAGTTACTGGATGGCGGACTGCTTATCAAAAACGATCAGGGCCGTACCTATGACCGTTTCCGTAATCGCATTATGTTCCCCATCCGCGACCGTCGTGGGCGGGTGATTGGCTTTGGTGGCCGGGTATTGGATGACGGTACGCCGAAGTATCTGAACTCGCCGGAAACGCCAATTTTCCACAAAGGTACCGAGCTTTATGGCTTGTATCAGGCACGAAAAGCCAACCGTAAACTGGAACGCATCCTAATCGTTGAAGGTTATATGGATGTTATTGCGCTAGCCGAGTTTGGTATCAGCAATGCAGTGGCTACCTTGGGTACATCCACCACAGCTGATCATTTGCGCGTTTTACTGCGTGCCGCGCCGGAAGTGGTGTTCTGCTTCGATGGCGATCGCGCTGGCCGTGAGGCGGCCTGGCGAGCAGCAGAGAATGCCTTGCCAATGCTCGGTGGAAATCAGCAGTTGAAGTTCATGTTTTTGCCGGAAGGTGAAGATCCGGACAGTCTGGTCAGAAAGCAGGGTGCTGATGTCTTCAGACGGCGTATTGAACTGGCGCAGAACTACTCGGATTTCTTTTTTGAAACGCTAAGTAGTCAACTGGATATCAACTCAATGGATGGTCGGGCTCGGCTGGTAGAGATTGCTAAGCCGTATCTGAAGCATGTGCCCGCCGGTGTTTACCGTGACATGCTCGAGCAGCGTCTGGCTGAACTCAGCAAAACCAACTTATCGACCTTAAACCGGCACCTTGAAAAGCCGGTGCAGGCAAAACCAAAAGCACGCAAGACGGCAGCCGGTTCGGCAGCGATGACGCCAATCCGTATGGCCATTACCATCGTTTTGCAGTATCCGATTCTGGCACGGGAAGTGGATGATATTCGCCTTGTGCAAAGTCTGAATCAACCCGGCGCAGCAATTTTAGCGGAACTGCTTGAAACCCTGCACCAGCATCCCCATTTAACTACTGCGGCCCTGCTGGAGCGCTGGCGCGATAAAGAAAATGGGGCTCACCTTCAGAAAC
Organism: Methylophaga sp.; assembly: GCA_030148085.1. Classification (GTDB taxonomy): domain Bacteria; phylum Pseudomonadota; class Gammaproteobacteria; order Nitrosococcales; family Methylophagaceae; genus Methylophaga. The sequence continues at coordinate 49,114 of JASBUF010000033.1, forward strand.
TGGCCCTGCAACCGCTAAGCTTATCAGCAGATGCATTAAAACATGAACTCACAGGCATCATTATGCGTCTACATAAAGAAGCCAAACAACAGCGAATTCATGAGCTTACCAGCAAGCCGTTCAGCGAGCTAACGGAGGCAGAAAAGGCTGAAGTCAGATCGTATAAGTGAATGTTTTTAAGTTTAATTTGATGCAATATAGTAGGTGGTTCAGTATAATGAAGTGTTCACGTCCAGAAGCGTCAAGGGTTAAAGGGGCCGCATGAAAGATCAACAATCACGCGTTAAGGAATTAATCGCCTTAGGTAAAGAACGTGGTTACCTCACATACGGTGAGATTAACGATCACCTGCCAGAAGATTTAGTAGATGCTGATCAGGTTGAAGATATTGTCAGCATGTTCAGCGACCTCGGTATCATGGTCCACGAAGATGGCATGGATACTGACGAGATGGAACGCCTTGCTGAAGCCGTCTCATCCAATGATGAAGTCTCAGATGAAGAAGCTGCAGCTGTATTAGCCAGCTCAGATGGCGAGTTTGGTCGCACAACCGATCCGGTCCGCATGTACATGCGTGAAATGGGCTCAGTCGAACTGTTGACCCGTGAAGGCGAAATTGTTATCGCGAAACGCATTGAAGCTGGTCTGCGTGAAAGCCTGCAGATGCTGTCGACTTACCCTGCGTGTATCTCTTCATTTCTTGCGATGTTTGAACTGGTTGATGCCGGTGAAATGCGCCTCAATGAAGTGATTAAAGGCTTTGTCTCAGCGGAAGAAATCATGGAAACGCAGGATGACGATGATTCTGACTCCCTTGATGATGACTCTGATGTTGATAGTGATGACGACGATGACGATGACGTCAGTAATGTCAGTGATGACGATGACTCTGGTGAGATTGACCCAGAGGAAGCTCGTAGCCGCATTGAAGCATTAAAAGAAGCCTACACCAACTACGTACAAAGCAAAGGTGATGCTGCTGATGCCGCACGTGAGCAAGCCAGTGCTTTGTTTATGGAATTCAAGCTGACGCCGAAAACGTTGGGGCTATTGAATGACCTGATGACTGACACCATCAACGAAATCCGTAAGCAGGAAAAAACCATTATGGATATCGTTGTTGAGCAGGCGCGAATGAACCGCCGTGACTTCATCGACTCGTTCCAAGGTAATGAAAGCAACACCAATTGGGCGGATAAACATATCCGAGCCAAAAAGCACTATTCATCGACCATTAAAAAGTATCACGATGAGATTCTGGCTGCGCAGAGCAAACTAGCGGAAATCGCTGACGAACGCGCTATTTCGATTTCTGAAATCAAAGAAATCGCCCGTCAGATGTCCATTGCCGAAGCGAAAGCGCGTCGTGCCAAAAAAGAAATGGTCGAAGCTAACCTGCGTCTGGTTATCTCGATTGCAAAGAAATACACCAACCGCGGTCTGCAGTTCCTCGACCTGATCCAGGAAGGTAACATCGGTCTGATGAAAGCGGTGGATAAATTCGAATACCAACGTGGTTATAAATTCTCGACTTACGCTACCTGGTGGATTCGTCAGGCGATCACCCGTTCTATCGCAGATCAAGCTCGTACTATCCGTATCCCGGTTCATATGATTGAAACCATCAATAAGCTGAACCGTGTTGCGCGTCAGATGTTGCAGGAAATGGGCCGTGAGCCAACACCGGATGAACTGGCAGAACGTGTTGATATGCCAGAAGACAAAGTGCGTAAAGTACTGAAGATTTCCAAAGAACCGATTTCAATGGAAACCCCGATCGGTGATGATGAAGATTCACATCTGGGTGATTTTGTTGAAGACGTCAATGTTATTTCACCGTCAGATTCTGCCATTATCGAAGGTCTGCGTGAAGCGACCACCAACGTGCTGGATGGCCTGACCGAGAGAGAAGCCAAGGTACTGCGTATGCGTTTCGGTATCGATATGAATACCGATCACACATTGGAAGAAGTCGGCAAACAGTTTGATGTCACCCGTGAGCGGATTCGTCAGATTGAAGCCAAGGCTCTGCGTAAGCTGCGTCACCCTTCACGCTCAGACCAACTGAGAAGCTTCCTCGACTCAGAAAGTTAAGATAGTCCGGGCCTATAGCTCAGTTGGTTAGAGCAGGGGACTCATAATCCCTTGGTCCTAGGTTCAAGTCCTAGTGGGCCCACCATATAAATCAAAGCCTTAGCGTTAAACTTAGCGTTAAGGCTTTTTTGTTTTTATCTCATGTAGACACTATGTAGACAGCATAAATATTTGTAAGTTTACCCAGAACGAATAGAGGTAGCAGGCTATCAGTTAATCTTGGCATCAGAGCATTTCTGCTTTAACGTGGTTGATTATTAAAAAATGATAGGGACTTTATTTTGAAAATAGAAAATATTGAGATTAGTGGTGTGGGAGGCATTGATAACATTGATATTAGCTTTTCACCCGGGTTCAATTTTATTTGTGGACCGAACGGTGTTGGTAAAACAACAATTCTAGAGTGTGTCGCTCATAGTTTTACTTCAAGTTCTACGGAAATTTTAAAAAGAAACGTCAGGCATGAAAGAGGCTCTTTCTCGTCGGTTATCGAGAATGATGGCTCACGAGAAACTATAAATAGTAACGTGCTTGATTTTGAGCCAGGGTCTCAAACAAGGATAATGGGTAGACACCAACTATCAAGAAAGCTTCTATCCCTAAAGGTAACGAGAACATTTAGTTATCAAGCTTTGAGTGCTGTTGCGCGTGATACAGATAAAGCTGATGGCGTGATTCACAATGAGGTGAAAAACGGCGTAAATATACATGAAGTAAAGAACTGGTTCGTCAACAGGTTCCTATACTCAGGTCATGTTGGCGCGCTCAGTGATATTCAGATAGATAATTTAAATTTGGCTAAAGAGTGCTTTTCAGTATTGAATCCAGACTTTAGATTCAGAACAGTCAGTGCAGCATCTAATGAAATCATGATTGACACCCCGAGTGGGGAGATATACTACGAGTACTTATCTTCAGGATTTAAATCATCTTTATCAATAATCTTTGGGATCATTAAGGATATTGAATACAGGTTCAAAGACCCCGGATTGAGAGCCAGAGATTTTGATGGAATTATTTTAATTGATGAGCTGGAATTACATCTTCATCCAGAGTGGCAGGCTAGGATATCGGTAATATTAAAAGAGATATTTCCTTATGCCCAGTTCATAACAACTACTCATAGCCCTCACGTATTGCAAAATGCTGAACCAATGGAAATTATCGCGCTTGGTTTTGATAATGACAGGGTTGTAAGAAGAGATCTCACTCAATGTGAGTATGGCTTCAAAGGTTGGACTGTGGAGGAAGTGCTGGAGGATGTTATGGGGATGGAAGATACCAGAACACCGATTTATCAGGAATACATGAAAGTATTTGAAGATGCCGTTGCTGATGATGACGTAGAAAAGGCCAGCGATGCATATGAGCAACTTGATAAGTTGCTTCACCCGGAAAATCACCTCAGGAAGCTCTTAAAATTCGATATGGCAACCCTTAGCAAGGGGGAGAGTGAATGATCAAATTGCAAAGGAGTGCAAAGCCAGGTTTCTTAGATCATGCAAAAGTAATTGAACTAACGGATAAGTTCATCCAAACACAAGACTCTGTATGGAATCATCAGGAAATAAAAAGGAACCTACTAAGCTCATCATATGAGAAATGTGCATATTGTGAGTGTTTATTGACTGAAGAAAGCAAATATATGGAAGTCGAACACTTCCGGGATAAAAAACATAACCCGCTGCTGGTAGTTATTTGGAACAATCTGTTGCCAGCATGTAAGCGCTGTAATGGTAAGAAAGGCACGCATGATGTTGATGTTGAGCCGATAGTAAACCCATATGATGATGATCCCAGCGACCATCTTTATTCAAAAAATTATCGACTTAAGCCCAAAACAACAGAAGGTAGCAATACTATTGACTCTCTCTCCCTAAACGATAGGGAACGTTTAGTAATGGCAAGGTTTGATATTGGAGAGAAAGTTCAAGAATTAGTCGGCACGGCGTCAGAACGTCTAGAGTCCTTCATTAATCAGCCCAGCATGATTCGAAGGAATAAACTAGTCGATATTGTTGAAAATCTTCTGAAAGAAAGCCAAAGAAGGTCAGAATATGCAGCTTGCACTGCATCTGTTTTGATTGGTGATAATGAATTTCAAAATATTATTTCAGAAATGAAAAGGCTAAGACTCTGGGATTCAAGCCTGGACGCCCTATATAATGAGGCAGACTCTATAAAACTCTAATGGATTTAAACCTAAATCGTACAGTTATTGACAGAACTCCAAGTGAAAGCCAACTAAACCATCTAAATAGGTTTAGTTGGTTTAGTTGGCTGGCAATAATGATAATTTATAAAAAAACAGGATTGATCCTGTAGTTAGGCAGGGGAGGCCTTCCCCCGGCACTAGATGCGTTTCTCAGCTCTATATCTAGCCAGTTCTCATCAATCAAAATCCGGCAAGCAGCCTCTACTTGAGTTCTATCCTTTAGCCCATACCAACCTTTGTTGTAGACATTTTTTGCTGTAAATGGGTTAGGTAAGGCTTTTTCCTTAATTTTTTTACTTAAAATTATTGCTGCTTCCTGCTCTGGTTTGTCTGCCATCGAATAAATCTTTCTGGCATGACTTTCAAGGTAATTGCACCAGCTCACGGCAAGACGTGCTGATTGTGCCCTGATTGGGCCGCTGTAGCCCGTTTCGATACAGTCCAAACAATGAAACACTAACGAGAGGCTGGGCATCAGAGAACGATATTTACCAAAATGCTCAAGCATCAATGGGTTGTCTTCCATAGGTATTTTTTTAGTTTGTAGCTCTGTTAGCCAGGTGTTGAAGACTTTTTGAGCTTCCTCATCGAACCTGAAATAGGGCCTGCTGTTTTCACCATCGTCATTCGCACCTAACTCTCTAAAGTCGCACTCAGCGAGTTTGAATAAAATATTCTCAACTTTTTCTTTGGCTTCATAATTGGGCTTTTGGTCTATTAACTCCCATAGTTTTGGTGTTTCGGGCCAGACGGCAAGCTGGAGTCTCTGTATTAGCCCATCGTTGTTACCTTTAATAGCTTGAAAGAGGTAACGCTTGAGCTTGTCTGGTTGAATGCCACCTAATAGGCTAATACAAATGTTTTTTGCTTCAGTAAGGCCCCTGGAGATTTTCATATCGGTGTAACTACCGTTACCATTCCAGCCCTCAAGGAAGTAACCACGCTCATCTGCATGCTCTTCGCGATCCCATCTAACCAGAAGAGCAGTTAATTCATCTCTAAAGACAAGAAGCCCCCTGTCATTTTGTTCTTGAATCAGGGTCATGCTTTGAACACTTGTTTCGTTGGTTTTAAATAGACGTCTGTTAGGTGCCTGTTCTGATTTTCTATGGAGTTCAGCATAATCATGTTTGAGTATAGCCATGGCATCAGCATCAACGGTGCCTGTCACTCCCTTACCTTTAGCGAGGTCCTTCATTCTCTTCTCAATATCTTTGAGCTTGAAATCGGTTTCTAACTCATCAGCTATGAAAAGACTTTTTTGGTTCTCATACTCGTCTCCGTAATGTGCTTGCAGCTTTTCAATCATGCGCATTGCTTCTTGCATACTGGGCGATTTAAGCACCACGGATGGCTGACCAACGCATGCTCCCCATAGATTAGGTATTACCTCCCAATTGTCCGCCTGCTTGGGGCGTATCGAGCAACCTGAGCCAATCACAGAAGCAAAGATAACGATCGCAGAGACAGTGGAAAAATCTGCTGGGGTTTGCATTCGATGGCTTACATCCCGTAGCCAATCTTTTAAAGGTTCTGGTATCAGCTCTTCAGCCATTTTTGCAACTTCGGGAACCGATGTTTTTATCTCCCCTGGTTCACCCCATTCTTTATAAGGGGATTCAGCTCTTTTTTCTTTAAAGGAAAACATTAGTGTGTGCCTCCTTTAAAAGCAGTGGAGTTTCTTATAAGGGAAATTCGCTTATAAGCAGTATTCGCTAGGAAAGGTTCGCGTCTTTTTAAAGAAGGGGCTTTTAAAGAACATGCTTTTCTTATATGCATTTATTTCTCTTCCTCCCCATATTGAGAAGTTGAGAGTCGCACTTGTTGATCAATGTACTGATCGAGATCATTCTGACGATACCTGACCGCTCGACTTCCAATCTTGATAAAGGGAATTCGTGCTCCGGCCCAACGATCTCTTTCTAAGAAAGCTTTGCTTACGCCCAAATACGTTGCTGCTTCAGCGGTATCCAAAAGTTTGTGTGTCATTAATATTTCCTCGTTCAAGTTCAAAACACGAGTCCAATATGCAAACAACAGCAAACTAAAAAAACTCTATTTCTATTTTTCCCTTATAAGGAAAAGTAAAAGGGTTTTACTAAGTTAGTAATAGGGTTTTCTGCTAGGGCCTGCGACCAGGTTCTCTATTGGGGTTGGATTCTTTTATCCATTTTTGAATAGTTGTTGGTTTGTACGTCTTGCCATGGCAGCCAATGTCAGTGAGTTCAGGCTTTTGTGACATTTCAACCTTGGTTAAGCTGGGCTCTTCACGCCAAAATAGCTCGGCCAGAGCTGCAACCCGATGCCGGTGAATGGTTTCGGGTCTATCTTTTCTTGCTGTTCCTTTGCGCTTTTGTTCATGTTCAGCTTTCGCCAGAATCAACACGGCAGGAATTTGTCCGGGCTCTATGTCTTCTAACCACTCCAGAAACTCAAAAGGATTGATGCGGATGGTGTTGTCTGACTCGCCAGGAATCGGAGGGTAGCTTGTCAAAGTTCCATTAAGGTTGTTTTTAACAAGCTCTCGTAGAATGGATAAAGCTTTCTCTTCTTGCTCATCTGTTTCGGTTTCAAGTTTTGAAAAGCAGTTGGGGAGTTTCTGGCCGATAAGCCTGATTGCATCATCAAGTGTCCAGGTGTCGCTGTTCATCCATAATTTGGCTACGGTCTCGAATTTGTCTGAGCTCATGGTTCCTCTTTGATGATCTTTTATAGAAGTATTTATTCTTGGCTGTAGAATGATACCTTTTGAAATTTTGAATAAAAGAGCGAAATGCAGATTAGATATCGCCCCGAGATTGACGGTCTAAGAACAATTGCGGTTCTGGCGGTCATCATTTATCACGCCCAGTTCATGCTGGGAGGAGAGCACTTTCTTAAGGGTGGTTTCCTAGGGGTAGATGTCTTTTTTGTGATATCGGGGTTTTTGATTACCTCGATCATCATGAAAGAGCTGAATACAGAGGGTACGTTTTCATTTCTTGGCTTTTATGAAAGGCGAGCACGCCGAATCTTGCCTGCATTATTTCTGGTCATTCTTGTCGCTTTACCTTTAGCCTGGTACTTGCTCTTACCTACACAAATGACAGACTTTGGTAAATCGATTCTGAGTACATTGCTGTTTGGGTCTAATTTCTACTGGTTTGATTCATTGCAAGAGTATGGTGCCGAGTCAGCATTGCTGAAGCCTTTCTTACATACCTGGTCTTTGGCGGTCGAAGAACAGTATTACATTCTCTTTCCTGTCCTACTGATGGTCATATACAAATGGTTTAAAAGCTATACGGTGGTACTTCTCACCGCAGGTCTTTTACTAAGTTTGGGGCTATCTGATTATGTGACTGGTAAAAATCAGTCGTTGTCCTTTTACATGCTGCACACGCGTTTTTGGGAGCTGTTGGCAGGGTCACTACTTGCCAACATTCTTTATTTTCACCCTCAGAAAGAGAATGATGCTTTTCTGAACAAGACAATGCCGATACTGGGCTTATATCTCATTGGCTACTCATTATTTTTTATCGACCTCGATAGTAACCATCCTGGATATGTCACTTTGTTGCCTGTCATTGGCACAGTATTAATAATTTGGTTTGCGAACGAAAAAGACTTAGTCACACAGCTCTTGTCGAGTCGGTTGTTCGTCGGTATAGGATTAATTTCATACTCTTTATATCTCTGGCATTACCCCATCTTCGCATTTGGCAGGATCATAGAACCCTCTCCTGATTGGCTACACAAGACAGCCTGGTTATTTTTGACGGTTATCTTCTCAGTGGCGGCTTATTTCTGGGTTGAAAAGCCATTTCGCAATAGGAATAGACTCTCACTGAGAGCCTTTTCAACGATTATTGGTGTTACAGCCCTGCTTATTGCCTCATTCTCAATCTTTCTGATGTCAGAGCATGATTCAGTACCTAAAAATGATCGTTTGAAAGCCTTGTATGGTGAGAATGTAATAGATAACCAACTTCTTAAAAGGAAAAGCTGGGATATCTTGGATAAGATTCATTACGAGCTCGGTTATGAAACTGAACGAAAAGGAAATGCTGTAACGGCGCCACGATCGGAGTCGGAAAAGCTCTGGTTCACCTCAAAAGCAAAACTTAAAGTTCTTATTGTTGGAAATTCTCATGGTAAAGATCTTTTCAATGCATTCACTACTAATGCAGAGCAGTTTCCTGGTATTGAATTTGCGAGATATGGCATTCATACAAAGTCTTCTAAAGAGGCTATAAAGACAATGAAAGCAGCGCCAAACTTCAAAGCTGCAGATGTGATCATTATATCGACAAGGTTTGGAAAATTAGATAAGGCGGATAGAGCTAATCACGTGAGTATTAAAAAGCTGCCAGGCTTTATCGATACCTTAAAAGAATCAGGTAAAAAAGTGATACTGACTTCGAATACACCTGAGTTTTTTGCGTACAAGGGCTACGACAATATCTTCGATGGTTACATGAGAGAGAAGGGATCACTATTTGACAAGGAGGAGCTCAATACCCTTTATTACTCAATGAAAGCGTCAGATGTCGATGAGGTAAATAACAAACTGCGAGAGATAGCCCAGAATAAAAACATCACTTATCTTGATAAGCATTCAATCATTTGTAGTGATATCAAAATGCAATGTGATGGTGTAACGGATGATGGCTTAAAAACTTTTTATGACTATGGCCATTATACCTTGGAAGGGGCAAAATACTTTGGCTCGAAAATCGCTGAGCAAGGCTGGCTTAAGAAGCTGAGTGAGTAATGAGCATAAGTTATGTTGCTGATTGACTTGCGTTAAATGAATGCAGCAAAAAGTCGGTGATTATTTGCATGGGCTCTTTTAAGCGAGAGACATCACTAATAATATATCCAGCTGTAACGTCTGCTTTATCCCGGTGATTAAGTAGTCTTTTTAGTGCGTAAGCCGGGATATCTCTGCTCTCAGCAATCGTTATAAATGTCCGTCTCAAATCGTGGAGCCTGAAATCCACGCCTGATATTTCAGAGACTTTCAGGATGGCTTTTCTGGGATCCTGTATGTAGCCGGTTCTGGACTCACTCGGAAACACAAAGTGACCTTGGCGAGATTCATGGCGCCTGATCAGCATGGTTTCAATAAAGTCAGAGAAGGGCAACGTATGACTTTCCCCATTCTTGGTGTCCGGGATGGTAAAAGTCTGTTCCTCAAAGTTCACATACTCCCAGCGTAGTTGAGCTGCTTCTGTTCTTCTTAACCCAGTAAACAGTAAGAAGTGTAAATAGTCTCTGGTGGTTTCCTGGTTAAGTTGAAGTGTGGCTTCATACCAGTCTTTGAGCTGGTGGGGTTTAATCAGGTTTTTACGTCTCTCCACTTTATACCAGGCTCTTGTCTGGCTGAGCCTTTCAACAGGGTTAACGAGAATGATGGGATTGCCCTTAGCATCCTCATATTTACTCATAGCGTGATTAATGAGGGCTCTGAGCACACGCATGGAGTTGTTAGCTCTAGCTTCACTGCGTTTGCCAAGCTCACGATGTTTTCTTTCCACCATGTCTTTCGTGATTTCAGCAATTGGCTTTTTAAGCCAGTCCTCAAAAGCGGTGTTCATGATTCGGTTGTAATCATGGATGGTAGAGTCTTTGAGATCTTTGCGTGTGGCGAGATAGTCCCGATACACTTCCATTAAAGAAACCGAGCGAGCATAGCGTTCCCGTTTTTCAGCAATGGGATCGCCACCGGTTGCGACCTTGCCTAAGATCTTCATGGCTTCAGTCCGGGCCTGTTCTACCGTCAGGTTGCCGTAGCGTCCCAGCGTGATCCTTTTAACACGGCCATTAACCCGTTTTTCAACGATGAAAGATTTAGCACCACCACTGGTGACTCTAAGAGCAAAGCCAGGGATAGCGGTATCGCGATAGAAGTCCTGTGTAGACACTTGACCGGATTTTGGTGTCGGAATTGGCGCCTTGTCTACAAATGATTTGGTGATCCTCATGAGCTCTCCTCGCTGTCTACATGAGAAATAATCAAATATATACAGTGTGTTACATTATTGGTTAGAAGGTATTTGCAGTTGTTTGAAACGAAACTCACTGCAAAAATCCCATTGGTCCCTATGTAGACACTATGTAGACAGTAGCGCTCAAATTCTAGCTATTTTGAGCCAATTTCGTCAAACTCGGGAAAGTGCAAAAACCAATTAAGATATTGAAATTAAAAGGTATTAAAAGAATTTCTAATTTAGGACCGGAAAACTCATAATCCCTTGGTCCTAGGTTCAAGTCCTAGTGGGCCCACCATTATTAAAAATCCTTGCCAGCGATGGCAGGGATTTTTTATTTCATGCACTACTAGCCAAGAATAACTCAAGCTGTTTGTTAAGCTGCCGATACTCTAATTGGAAGTTGCTGAGTTCAGCTTCTCATATGTTCCTTCTTTTGTACTTAAGCTAGGTTGCATACCTGGCTTCTTTTTATGTGCAGAGTACAACGACCGCTCAGTAGTTCTTATTGTCTTTGGCGCTGTTTTCAATGGCGTCACCGGCAGCTTCCATATCTTTGCCGACACCTTCCATCGTGTTACATCCCACAACAAACAACATCGTGCAGACAGCGGCGAGAATAGATTTAATCATCATAAACCTCCTTAATTTTCTATATGGTTTACAACAGAGTAGCTTAGTAAAGCTGACAATGGCGATATTAAGAAGGTTCAATGTCGTGACGTTGTAAAACATGCATGGCTTTTTGTGTAAGAGTGTTCACATTTTTATGGGTTTAAGATTTAATAATTGAAAAAAAGCGAATTGCTGGAAGCAAGTCAAATATGACTGATATTGTCCGGCTAAATAGCTGTTAGCAAAGCGTTATTAAGTTGACTTGGCTGAAATAACCATTGATACTTCAACTTAAAAGCAAATTCACACAAGTGAGTCGGCATTTCAGGGAGAAATGGATGATGAAGGAAGTGATGCACCAAGCGGCCTTTGCGTCGAAGCTTTTCACCGACGGCATTTCTCGCAACGCCCGGCCTTTGTTTCTTGGCTTTAACGCATACAACCTAATTTGAAGAGGCATCAGGATGATTAATTTATGCCGTTTGAGTCTACCGCTAATGCTCACTCTCGTGGCCACTGGATGTAGCTCTATTCACAACTCAATAGGCCCTGAACAGCAACGTTCAGATCTTCGTGATTCTGTGGATGCACCTTTCCAACTTTCTGAAGGTGAATCGCCGTTCTGTAATGTGCCGCCGATGCAGGTTCCAGAAACACCAAAACTGGTTACTGCGCCAGAGCCATTCAGTGCCAAGCTGTACTTCCTGCTGGATAAAACGGAATTTACGCAAGAGTCGAAAGTCGAATCTCAAGACATTTATCAGGAAATTCTGGATAGAGAATTCAGTGAAATCACCATCAGTGGTCATACTGATACCTCAGCATCGAACGCCTACAATGAGGCACTGTCTCTGCGTCGTTCGAAGAAAGTACGTCAGGACCTGATTGATTTCGGGGTGCCTGCCGAAAATATTCGAATTTCAGCGGAAGGTGAATATCGCTTGCTGGTGTCTACACCGGATGGCACGGTTGAAGTCAGAAATCGTCGCGTCGAAATCAACGCACGCTGAGCAATGGAGTGAAGTAATGGTAACTAAATTTAAGCTGCTGACATTAACGGCTTCTATTTTCAGCGCGACAATGATGTTGGCACAGTCGGCATCAGCAGAGTCTCTGACAGAAGCGGTTGATAAAACAATCAGAAGTAACCCAACGGTTCTGGCGGACGCGAATTTTCGTCGTAGTGTCGATAAGACCATCGATCAGGCCCGAGCAGGTTACTACCCACAAGTTGATTTAAATCTGGGCATTGGCCGTGAGCGTACAGAAAATAATGCTACGGCACCGGGTCATCGCCACCTGACGCGCGGTGAAGCAGGCATTAATGCAAGTCAGATGCTCTATGATGGTTTTGCAACAAAAAGCTCGATTGAGCAGACACAGTCTTTGGCAGAGTCTGCAGGTTACGGTGTTTTTGACACAGCAGAAACCACATCATTAAGAGCGGTTCAAGTTTATCTGGATGTACTGCGTCGACAAGACCTGTTGAAGTTGACCGAAGCTAATCAGGAAAGTCACGCACGAATATTTTCGCAAATTGAACAACGCAGTCAGAGTGGCGTTGGTAACAGTGCCGATCTGGAGCAAACCAAAGGTCGTCTGGCTCTGTCTGAAGCCAACCTGACATCTAATCAGGGCAACCTGCAGGATGCGATGAGCAGCTACAATCGTGTGGTTGGCAATATGCCGGACTCCTTGGCGGATCCTGGTCTTGACTGCTGCGATAAAGCACCCGCGACGGTGGAAGATGCAATGGCTGTCGCCTATCACCAACACCCTGCACTTCGTGCGGCAATGGCTCAGCATGAAGCCGCTTTAGCACAGGAGCAGGGCGCTGAAGCACCATTCCATCCACGCGTTGATTTGGAGTTAGGTGCCCGTGCAGATAATGATCTGGATGGTGAAAAAGGCCATGAAAAAGAAGTGCTGGCCATGCTTCGTTTGCGTTATAACCTGTTGAATGGTGGTGCAGACCAAGCGCGGCTCGAAGAGACAGGCTTTTTAAGTCAGCAAGCCAGAGAGGAAGCGAATATCGCCATGCGTGATATCGAGCGCGATGTGCGGTTGGCTTGGAATTCATTGGATAATCTGTCCCATCAATTGCCAACGCTGAAACAACGTATGGACTCGGCTCAGCAGACACGTGAGGCCTACCAGCAGCAGTTCAATCTGGGACAACGTACCTTACTGGATTTGCTGGATACGGAAAATGAGGTGCTAACTGCCAGTGCGGATTACACCAATGCCTATTACGATCACCTCTATGCTTGTTACTGGTTGGCTGAGACAATGGGTAAACTGCTTGAAAATCTGGAACTGGAAGCCCCTGAAGAAGCAATTACTGTGGCGAGTCCAGAACCAGCTGAATAAAAGCTGATAATTACGAGGAGCCCCGCTACCGGAATGGTAGTGGGGCTTTTTTTATGCCATAAATCTGCAATATGTGGACACTAGTATTAATGATTTAACTCGGATCGTTAATGTCGGCATTGCCAACGTCATACCTTGCTCGCAGCCATAGTCTTTTTTTATGGCTGCTACCCGTCTTATTACTTTTCTCTCGCGCACTAGCAGATGTCACCGTGGTGTTGGTCGGGCTGTTATTTCTGTTACGTAGTTATCGTCAAAAAGACTGGGCCTGGCTGCAGCATCTCTGGTTCAGGCTGGCACTGGTATTTTGGGCCTATCTCATATTGGTCAACCTACCGATGAGTATATCGCCTGAGCAAAGCCTGAAAAATGCGCTCAGCTTTATACGCTGGCCTATGTTTACGATGGCATTGTCTTACTGGTTACTAGCTAAGCGCGCACAGCAATGGACATTATTAAAAGGATTGTTGTTCACCTGTCTTTTCGTGACCGTGGATACCTTCTGGCAGTATTTGTTTGATGTTGACTGGTTCGGCATTGAACGATTTAACGAAAACAGGCTGACAGGCCCTTTTCGTAACCCTGTGCCTGGCACCTTGATGTTACGAGTCTGGTTTATAGCCATGTTTGCGGTTTTTTTCTGGCAGTCGTCGGCTAACAGGGCAGACCATCAGGTCATCATTATTCCGATGTTGTTATTGATTGCGATGAGCTTCACTTTTATTACTGGGGAGCGAATGGCTTTAGTACTAGTCTCTTTGGGGGGAATACTGGTGCTGAGCGCGCTGATGGTTGAGGTGAGAAGGTATCGGCGACAGTTGTTGATTGGCGTAGCGGGAATGATTCTGGCTGGCAGTTTTATGCTATTGGCATCGCCAGAAATGACGCAGCGCAGTGTGCTGAGCATCGGCGAAAAGCTTGCAGATTTTGCAGTTTCAGACTATGGACGGGTGTTTAATGCAGCCTGGCGAGTCTGGCAGGCGAATTTCTGGTTCGGCACGGGGTTTGATAGCTATCAACTGGTTTGTGAGCAAATGCAGGCACCGGCGAGATCCAGGGCGCCGTGTACCCATCCACATAATGTGTATCTGGAGTTGGGCGCAGAAACCGGTCTGATAGGCCTGCTTCTGTTTATTTGTCTGCTAGCAGCGCTCTATCGGGCAGCTTTGAGCCCAGTAATCCAAGCCAGAGCATGGCTGCATACGTCATTGTCTCTGTCTGTGCTGACAGTCAGTTTCTGGCCATTAATGGGAGGCATCAGCCTGCTGAGTAACTGGGTTGCAGCACTGGTCTGGTTAGGCGTAGGTTGGGCGTTGGCAATTTCGGCAACACCGCTGCGAGTACAGACTCTACAGATAGCTGATCCAACTGATTAACCTTGAGCGCCTGAAACTGACCACGACGGATGGCAGCACGATCGACTGAGGTGTGTGAGCCGAATAGTGCAAGCCCGGGGCTACCGAGACAGGAAGCCAGGTGACTGGGACCCGTATCATTGCCAATCACAAAACTGGCATGTTGTAGCAGTCCGGCCAGTTCAGACCAGCTGAGTAAGCCATGTGACAGCACCGGGGTGAAGCCGGGTAAGTCATCCGCCAATTCCAGTTCGTCAGGGCCGATGATATTAATGACCTCAAAGCCATGCGCAATAAGAGCATCAGCAAGTTGCGGATAATGAGGCCAACGCTTTTCAGGGTGAGCGGCAGAGCAGCCATGAATCAAGGCGACATAGCCCTGCTGCTGTAGTTCGTCACTGAGTAGATGTGACACATCGTCTGCCAGCCAGCTGACATTTGGTTGTAGCGAAGATTGAATCGAAATTCCTGCTTGTTTAAGCAGATCCATCTGGCCTTGCAGGCCGGATTCGGGCTTTGCCTCCTGCAGTCTACCTATCCAGTGTTTTTCGGCAAATAGCGCATGGTGGTAGAGCCGGGTGCGATCAGAGTTTTGTAGATCGATGATACAGCTGAAACCGGCCTGCTTTAGTTGTTTCATTAACTGGCGCTGTTGAAACCATTGCCACCAGGGCGCACGTGGATCGATGAGAATATGATCGATATGCGGACAGCGTTGCATCAAGTCCGCATAAGCGGGGCTGGTCAACAAGGTGATATCAGCATCGCTGAAATGCTGGCGGATATCACGCAATACGCCGTCAGACTGGATAAGATCACCCAGTGCGCCGTGCTTGATAACGAGGATATTTTCACTGCTATTGAACATTATGCTGAGACCAGTCTGTGGTAAGTGGCGAGCGTTTGCTGTCCCATCGCCGTTAGGGTCATGCCACGCTGTGCTGCTTCATGCGCTTGCATCATCAAAGAGGACCAGCGGGATGGTGCTGCGAGCAGACTGACCAGGCGTTCACGGAATAGGTAAGCACTCTCGATCGGTGTGATGAGATCGACAGGTAGCACTTCATTGGCTACCGGAACATCAGTGGAGAGTACGCGACAGCCCGATAACAGTGCTTCGCTGAGCACATAGGAAAATCCCTCACGACGGGAACTGATCAGCACAGCATCAGCGGAGGCCATCAGCGAGGCGGCATCAACACGATGCCCGGTCAGGCAGACCCGAGTCTCGGCAGATAAGCGGCTGGCCTGGTTTTGCAGTCGAGGCATGTCGGGGCCATCGCCGATCAATAATAAGTTGATCTTGAGGCCATTGACGGCCTCAAGCAGTATATCGAAGCCCTTGGCAGGCACTAATCTGCCGACAGCCAGCAACACCGGCGAATCGGGCATCAACGCAAACTCGCTATGAAGATCACGGCTAGCCACAGCTGGTGACGTAATACCGTTATAAATCACACTGGTTTTATCCTGATTAAAGCGTTCAGCAAGACCGTGACTCACGGTGATGATGTGATCAAGCTGGTTAAAGCTATGAATATCCCGCTTGATATTGTGGACAGTGCCTACCGTGACCGCAGGTAATGACGAGGCCATCCGTGACAGGACAAAGGCTGCTTTATTGGCCTGCGCATGGATAATATCGGCGTTTATGCGCTGGAGGGTCCGGCGTATTGAAAGACGTAAGAGCGGGTTACGCCGACTCAGCCTGGCTGGAATGGGATGACGCTCAATACCTGCCGGCAGGGTAGATAAAAAGTTTTTGTCAGCAACAACAGCGACAGTGTGGTTAGATTCCGCTAATTGTACCGATAATTCGCGAACGTGCTTTTCAAGGCCGCCATCGCCCTGACTCAGTAGTAACTGGCAAATTTTCATGCTGGCCTCGGTAAACGGAGCGCATCCTGATAGACGGCCAAGGTGGTTCTGAGCATGGTCTCAAGCTGAAAAGGATGACTGTCCGGAATAATAGGCGCCTGCTGTAACCAGCGATCAGCTAACTGGCTCGCATGATCGACATCG